>DASVOW010000294.1:0-3742 GCA_036383155.1 Ktedonobacterales bacterium | reverse complement strand
TATATATGCGAACATGGTAACCCTGTCCTAGTGATCCACCCCGGCGATCTCGATGCCTCGCGCCTCCGGCACGTGCGCGTCGAGCCAGCGCAGCGCCTCTCCCGCCAGATACAGCGAACCCGCGACGACGACCAGATCGCGTGGCCCCGCCGCATGCAGCGCCGCGTCGAGCGCCGCGCCACTCCTCGTTATCGCCTCGACCGCCACGCCCGGCACATCCTGATGCATCACCAGCGCCAGCGATTCAGGAACGGCGGCGCGCGGATAATCAACGGCAGTCGTATAGATATGCTCCGGCTGTGCCCGTGCGACCTCTGCCGCAATGCCGGCTAAGTCTTTGTCCGCCATCACGCCGATCACCAACAGCAGCCGTTCGTACGCGAAGTGCCGCCGCAGTGCGGCGAAGAGCTTGGCAAACGAATCGGCGTTGTGCGCACCATCCACCACAACCCACGGCTCGCGGCGCACCACCTGCACTCGCGCCTGCCAGCGCGCATCGCGCAGCCCGCGCCGGACCGCCTCCTCATCAATCGCCACCCCACGCTCGCGAAGCTGCTCCGCCACCGCGATCGCCGCCGTCGCGTTCTCGATCTGGTGCTCCCCCAGCAGACCAAGCTCCACCCCGCGATATGCCCCCCTCGACGTCACCACATCGAACGTCTGCCGCTCGCCATCCGCCTCGCCTGCCGTGTAGTGATACGCGCAATCAGCCGCACCCTCAGGCCCGACGCGGATCAGTGGCGACCCACGCTCGTGACACACGCGCTCGATCACCGCCAGCGCCTCGGGGGATTGCGCCGATGTCACCAGCGGCACCCCTGGCTTGACGATGCCCGCCTTCTCGCCTGCGATCTCACCGAGGGTATTGCCGAGCACCTGCATATGGTCATAGCTAATAGACGTAATCACCGTCACCAGCGGCTCCACTACATTCGTCGCGTCGAGCCTGCCGCCCAACCCCACCTCGATCACCGCCTGCTCTACCCTCGCCTCGCGAAATGCGAGGAAGGCCAGCGCCGTCGCCACCTCATACGTGATATAGCTGCCCAGCGGCGTGCCTGCGCGCTCGACCGCCTCACGCACCTCAGGCACGAGCCGCGCGATCTCGTCCTCGCCGATCACCTGCCCGTCGATGCGCATGCGCTCGCGGAACGTGTGCAGGTCCGGCTGCGTATACAGCCCGGTGTGAATGCCAGCCGCGCGCAAGATCGACGCGAGCATCGTCGAGGTCGAGCCTTTGCCCTTCGTCCCCGCGACGTGCGTGATGCCATAGTCACGTTGCGGGTTCCCCAACTGCGCCAGCAATCCTCGCTCGCGCGCCAGATTATCCTCGCGGTCGCGCGTAAACTGCCCAGTACGCTCCGTATCGCTGAATGAGTAGATCCACGCCAGCGCCTCGCGATAGCTCATGGAACCGGCGAGCTGTCCGCCGTCTCCCCCATCCTGCGCATCCCGCGCATCCTGCTCCTGCTCGTTCACCTGATCGCTCATTACTGGCCATCCTCTGCCGGGCGCCAGCCGCGCACCACCGCATCGGCCATACGTGCCACCCGCGCCATCTGCTTCACGTCATGTACGCGCACAATATCCGCGCCCTGTGCGATGCTCAGCGCTACCGTCGCCGCCGTTCCCTCGACCCGATCTTCCACCGGCGTTCCCAGCACCAGCCCAATGTGCGCCTTGCGTGACGTCCCCACCAGCAACGGACGCCCCAGCGACCGTAACTCGCCGAGCCGTGACAGCACGCGCAGATTCTCCTCGCGCGCCAGCCCAAAGCCAAAGCCCGGATCGACGATGATGTGCTCCCACGGAATGCCCGCGTTCAATGCAATCTCGATGCTCCCTGCCAGTTGCCGCACCACATCACTCACCGGATCGCGTCGTGGCTGTCCGCGCAAATTGCTCATCACCACCACCGGCACCTGCCGCTCGGCCACCAGCGCCGCCATCTCTGAGTCCCGGCGCAGCCCCCAAACATCATTGACGATGCTTGCGCCGACATCCAGCGCCGCCGCCGTGCGCGCCTTGTATGTATCAATCGAGAGAATCACCGAAGATGGCAACCTCGCGGCCAGCGCCTCGATCACTGGCACCACGCGCTCGATCTCCACCTCCGCCGTCAGCGGCGGCTCATTTGCTGTGCTGGGTCGCGTGGATTCGCCGCCGATGTCGAGCAGATCCGCACCCTCCTCGACCATCTGTTGCGCCTTCGCCACTACCTTCCGCACCACCGCGTCGCGCTCCATGCCCTCCAGCAGCATCCCATCCCGCGAGAACGAATCCGGTGTGATATTCAGGATGCCCATGATATAGGTGCGGCTGCCCCACGCGAGCGAATGAGACCCCCACGTCGTAGGCGCGTGAGGCGCCATCTGGTCCGATGGCGAAGAGAGAGAGGAAGGGTACATTACTTCGCGGCCTCCAATATCGACAGTATCCCGCGTAGTATAGCACTCACCATCGTCATTCCCATCTCGCTCCACCCGATAACACCGCCAGGCACCTCTAACTGCTGACCTCCCTCCCTATGTGTTACCATGAATGCTGGCGTGCCACGATGCCGAGGCATGCCAGCATCGCCGATGAAAGAAGATGACAGAATAGGGGGAGTGACGTGATCGCCGTGCCACGAGTTGAGCTTGCAACTACAGCGGACCTCGAAGCGCTCATGCGCCTGCGTGTTGAGCAGGGCTGGCACCGAAGTGATCCGCTGCTCCATGCGATTGTCGACTGGGAGCGCGGCAGGCTCTTCATCATACGCGAAGCGGCACTCGACCCGACGTCTGCCACACCTGACGCCCCCATCGTCGCCACTAGCGCCATCGCCGCTGGATCTACCGGCGTCATCGGCAACGTCGTCGTTCGGGCGGACTACCGCCGCCGAGGCCTGGGTCGTGTCATCATGCAGGCCGCGCTCGACTGGCTGCGCGACGCTGGTATGCGCTCCGTGCTGCTCGACGCTACGGTAGACGGGCGCCCACTCTACACACGGCTTGGCTTCGTCGGAGACAAGACCTCGTGGTTCGCTCATGCGCCGATCACAGAGCTCAACCGCACCCTCCTCGTCACCCGTTCCGGCTCCATTCACGCCGTCACAGCAGGTGTCCCTGCCACCGATGCCCTTGCGCGCCTCGCCAGCCTCGACGCTGCGGCGTTTGGCGGCGACCGCCTTGGCTTACTAGCACTGCTGCGCCAGCCCACCACCTGGCTCTACATCGCCGAGGATGCCACCGGCGCTCCCACCGGCTATGCAATGCTCAGCCTCGTGGAGTCGCCCGACCGGGGCATCCACCTTGGACCCTGGGTCGCCGCCGGCTACCACTCCGCCGCCGCGCTGCTCGCCGCCATCCTGCGCGAAGATGCTCCCTGGCGCCCGCTGCTGGGCGACGTCGCCGAGACCGGTGCGGAGCTATTCTTCTCGCTCCCCGGCACCAATCGCCACGCGCTCGATCTCATCTCTGACGCTGGAGGCCATCTCGTCGAGGACGATCTCATCATGCAGCTCGACTTCGACGTCGCCGGCACGCCAACGCCTGCCACCGAGCCACGTCGCCGCGTCGCCACGCGCCCCGACTGGCTCTACGGCTGGCTCGCCCCCATGGTCTTCTGATTTCGCGTGATGTGTCAATCATGCCATCATCGATCGTCGCGATGTGCGGTGCAAAGGTGGTTACGTGGGGTTGCGTCGCCGTCATTTCGTTGGGCGTGGCGGCTGCCTAGTGGCGGCGAGGCAAGAAGTCAA
>DASVOW010000293.1:0-8831 GCA_036383155.1 Ktedonobacterales bacterium | reverse complement strand
CTACTTCCGCCGGGCCATCATCGTCGCCGAAAAAGATGTGCCAACCTATCAACGTCTCGTCGAAGAGCTTGCCCTCACGCCGGACGATGGCTGGATGGTCGGCAACTCGCCGCGCTCCGACATCAATCCCGCGCTCGCCGTTGGCCTGAACGCCGTCTTCGTACCCCATCCCCACACCTGGCGGCTGGAACACGAAGAGCTCCAGCCCATCGACGGCAGGCAACTGCTCACCCTGGAGCGCTTCGCTGGCCTCAGACAACACTTCTAATAACGTGCACGTGCGTAGCTGCGCCAAATCAGGCATACTCACACCTGAAGTAACGTCAATCTGAATTGTTGTTATGAGCCCGGCTTTCACACTACCTCGTCGTCCGTGCTCCGGCCTTTTAAGGCCGAGTGCATAGTGCCAGCCTTCCTGATAGGCGGAGAACCATGATCGCAGGTAAGGACTACATCGGCGTAGGTGTTGGAGCGATGGTCTTCAACAGCAAAGGCCAGGTCTTCCTCTCACAGCGCGGTCCCACCGCCACCAACGAGCGCGGCCACTGGGAGTTCCCCGGAGGCAAGGTCGCCTTCGGTGAGACGCTCCAAGAGACGATCACACGCGAATTTATGGAAGAATACGGCATGGAGATCGCCGTCGTGGAGTTGGTCGGCGTCAGCGACCACATCCTCGCGCAAGAACAGCAGCACTGGGTCTCGCCCACCTACATCGCCCGTCACATCGGCGGCGAGCCACAGATCCGCGAGCCGGAGAAATGCACCGCCATCGGCTGGTTCACCCTCGACCAACTCCCCCAGCCCCTCTCGCAGGTCACCCTCGACGATCTCCGCTCCTACACCGCCCGATACGGCACCCGCCCCCCTGGCGCTGAGCCATCCCCATCACGATAAGACCTCCTGCCCACCGTGGTTGAGGTAATCTACCGCTCGTTCATCCGCCCGTGCCAGACTGCATAGCATCCAGGCATGGACATTGCGAGAGCGTTCAAGATACGATAGACAGGAATGGACATGAAGTGCAACGTGACATACGCGCTCGGCGTGCGCAGATGATAGGGTGGGCAGGATCGTCCGCCGCAGAGAAAGTGGTTGCCCCGCATGAAGTCGCCATCTCTCCCACATTCTGAAAATACGCATGAGGCATGGACAGAGCAGTTTGTTCATGCGAATGGAATCAACCTGCACACCCTCCAGGCAGGACCAGCAGGCGCGCCGCTTGTGCTGCTCCTCCACGGCTTCCCAGAATTCTCGTATTCCTGGCGATACCAGCTCACCGGTCTCTCCGACCGCTACCATCTCGTAGCACCCGACCTGCGCGGCTACAACGTCTCCGACAAGCCGCGCCACGGCTACGACATCGCCACCCTCTGCAACGACGTGCGCGGGCTGATAGAGGCATTCGGCCAGCGACAGGCCGACATCGTCGGGCACGATTGGGGCGGCGCCATCGCCTGGGCATTCGCCATCCGCGACCCCGACTACACCCGCCGCCTCGCCATCCTGAATGCCCCCCACCCCGCCGCGATGCTCCGCGAGTTGCGCCACCCGCACCAGATCAGCCGCAGTTCCTACATCGCCTTCTTCCAGTTGCGCGGCCTTGCCGAGCGCGCCATCGCTCGCGACGACTACGCCATCATACGCCGCACCTTCCGCTCGGCGGATCGTGGTCGCGCCTGGCTCTCCGACGCCGACATTCAGCGCTTCGTAGACGCCATCGCCCGCCCCGGCGCGCTCTCCGCCGCCCTCGAATACTATCGCCAGCTCCCCCACGATTTCCAGCATATCAGCCCGGCCCGCGTCATCACCGCGCCCACCCTCGTGCTCTGGGGCGAGCTTGATCCCTACCTCGGTCCCGAGTTGGTAGACGACCTCGACCTCTGGGTGCGTGACCTCCAAATCCACCGCTTCCCCACTGCCGGCCACTGGCTCAACCAGCAAGAGCCCGAGCGCGTCAATGCCGCCCTCCAGACGTTCCTTGCCCCATAAGCTCCCCTGTCTTTCCATATCCACACACGCTAACAAGCACCCTGAACGACCGCATCCGCGAGCGAAAAAGAGGCATGACGATGACGCAGCGGATCTGAAAAATATTCAACCAAAAGGTTGACAATCACCTTTCCACCTGTTATCCTTAACCACATGGTTGAGAATTCTGTCGAAATAGGTGCTGTGTTTCATGCGCTTTCGCACGACGCACGACGCGAGATGCTCCGGCGGCTCGCTCAGAGCGACCTGACTGTTGGCGAGCTTGCCGAGCCGCTGTCTATGTCGCTGGCGGCTGCTTCGAAGCATGTGAAGGTTCTCGAGCAGGCCGGCCTGATCCATCGCACCGTTGATGGGCGCCGCCACGTGTGCCGGTTGGAACCTGCGCCTCTTGCCTCGGCCTCCGCCTGGCTGCGCTTCTACGAGCAGTACTGGAACGCGCGCCTCGATGCTCTTGAGGGTCTCTTCCAGGCCGGCCCCACCCCAGAAAAGGAGAAGTGATGACCCCTATGACTCCCGAGCATATCGTCGTCCGGTTGGAGCGCGCCATCCCCGCTCCACCCCACAAAGTGTACCGGGCCTGGCTCGACCCCGACCTGTTGCGGCGTTGGCTGGCCCCAGGTGGCCTGGAGGTGACGCGCGTCGAGATCGATGAGCGCGTAGGTGGCCACTATCGCGTCTGGCAGGCGGACTCAGGCTCCGATGTTGGTGGCTTCGATTGTGAGTTGCTCGAGCTCGTCCCCGATCAACGCATCGTGTACCGCTGGGGTTTCGTCGGGCCCGAACGCAGAGACGGACCTGCATATGATTCGCTCCTGACCATCACGCTGCGCGAGACGCCGAAGGGTGCCACCCTGCTCACCCTCGTCCACGAGCGCCTGGAAGAGCTCGCCGCCGCGATGCCGCATGTGGCCGAGAACGTGGAGCCAGGCTGGGACTTGGTCCTCGAAAAGCTGACCGCCACGGTCGGCGAACGGTAGGACTATAACGCGCCCCTGCGCTGTCACGGCGCTGCGGCACCTGAACCTGTGGAATAACCGTGCAAGCGGAAGGGGATCGAGATGCGCAAGGTAATTGTGAACGAGTGGATGAGTCTTGACGGGGTCGTGCAGGCGCCCGGCGCCGCCGACGAGGACACGAGCGGTGGATTCGAGTACGGCGGCTGGCATCTTCGCTACTTCGACCCCACTTCCCTGCAATGGGTGGTCGAAAACCTTGAGCGGGCTGGCGGCTTCCTGCTGGGGCGCCGCACCTACGAGGTGTTCGCGGCCCACTGGCCCCATGCAAGTGAGCAAGAGCAGGTCGTCGCACAGCCTCTGAACACGAAGCCAAAGTACGTAGCCTCGGCCACTCTTCCGGAGCCGCTCGCATGGCAGAACTCGACGCTGCTCCAGGGTGACATCGTAGCGGCCGTGGCCGCGCTCAAACAGGAAGACGGCGGCGACCTCTACGTGATCGGCAGCACACAGTTGGCGCAGACGCTGTTCGCGCACGACCTGGTTGACGAGTTTCGGCTCATGATCGACCCGGTTGTTCTGGGCGGCGGCAAGCGCATCTTCCAGGACAACGGCGCACTGAGGCCGCTGCGGCTCGTCCACAGTCAGGCGGTGACCACTGGCGCAATCCTCGCGACTTACGCCCCGGCCGCGGAGTAACCTGGAGGCTACCTCTTCAGTACCGTCGCGTTAACATGGGGACCAGCACCCCTCGCCCGATCCCAGTCCGCGGAGGCGGACTTTGCGGCGGCCCGCAGGCCGCCTTCAGGCGCGGTTTCAACCGCTGGCCCCACTCACCCCCTGAACGCGAAAAAATACGCCGTCAGACACCACGCAAAGATCACCACAATGCGACGCACCAGCTTCGGATCGAGCCGCCGTGCGAAATAGCCGCTGGCGTAGCCGCCCACCACCCCGCCGACGATCATCAAGAGCGCCTGCGGCCACAGCACCATCCTCGCTATGACAAACGCCACAACGGCAATGCCGTTGATACAGGTCGCTAGGATATTCTTCAGCGCATTCATGCCATGAATATTTTCCATGCCCAGGATGCTCAGCGTTGCCAGCATAATGATGCCGATGCCGCCGCCAAAGAAACCACCATAAATAGCGGTGACGAACTGCATCAGCGCCGACACGATGAGCGTGAGAGGCGCCGGCCCTTGCCCCTTTGCCTCCAGCGCCGCGTCGCTGCTTCCCTCACGCGCTGCGCGAATCCGCGCCGCAATCGACCCACCAAACGTGAAGATCAGCGTTGCCACTAGCAACAGATATGGCACCAGATGGGCGAACGTCTTCGAGGAGATGTTCAACAGCAGCAGCGCGCCCAGCAATCCGCCGGCAAGGCTGACCCCAAGGAACACCCACAGTTGCAGCCGATTCTTTGTGTCGAGATCCTTGCGATAGGCAACTGCTCCGGCGAGCGAAGCCGGCCACAGCGCGACTGTGTTGGTGGCGTTAGCCAGTTTAGTCGGCACACCAGTAAACAGCAGCGTCGGGAAGGAGATGAAGCTGCCACCCCCCGCAATGGAGTTGAGCGCGCCGGCAAGCATGGCCGCGACAAACAGCGCGCAGCCTTGGATTAACGTCATGAAACTCCCTCGATCATTCGTCCAGCCCAGTAAAGAGACTATTCAACGATTCCGCAAGCGTTGGGTGAGCAAAGATCGCATCGCGCAGCACCGTATACGGTAGGTGGCCAAGCATCGCCAGCTCCACCGCCGACATGATCTCGCCGCCCTCGATGCCCAGCATCGCGAAGCCCAATATCTGCTTCGTCTCCGCATCCACCACAGCCTTCATCACCCCGCGCGGCTCGTCCACCTCCAGCGCCCGCGCCACGTAATTCATCGGCATCTTCGCCACCCGGATCGAGCGCCCCTCCGCGCGCGCCTCCGTCTCGCTCAGCCCCACACGTCCAAGCTGCGGATCGATAAACACAACGTACGGCACGAGCCTATTCTTGATCGACGCATTGCCGCCCTCGATCACATTCGTGCGAATGATGCGGAAGTCGTCGTAGGAGATATGCGTATACGCCGTACCACCCTTCACGTCTCCCAGCGCATAGATGCCCGGCACATTCGTCTGCAAGCGCTCGTCCACTGTGATGTACCCATGCGCATCGGTCGCGACGCCCGCCGCCTCCAAATTGAGCGCTTCGACATTGGGAACGCGTCCGACGGCGACGAGCAGATGCGAGCCTTCCAGCATGCGCTCCCTATCGCCGCCACGCACACCGATCCGAATCGCTCCCGTCTCCGGCTCATCGGCCCGCAGCACCGCAGTCTCCAACAGAATCTCGATGCCGTCCTCGCGCAGAATCTTCGCGACCTCATCCGCCACATCCGCGTCTTCGTGCGCCAGCAAGTGCTTGCCACGGTGAACGATGGTCACGCGACTGCCCAGCCGGCGAAACAACTGGCCAAACTCCAATCCGACGTACCCCCCGCCCATAACCAGCAGATGCTCCGGCACGACGTCAAGCTCCATAATCGTCGTCGAGTTGAGGGTGTGAACACGGTCGAGCCCCGGCACTTTGGGCAAACTGGGACGGCACCCCGTGTTGAGGAAGAAAAGTTCGGCGCTGAGTGTGCGCGTCTCGCCGGTGTGCAGATGCACCTCGATCGTCTTCGGACCAATGAAGCGCGCCTCGCCCATCAGCAGATCCACACCAGGAGTCGACGTGATGCTCCGTTCGCTGCCGCTGCGAAAGCTCTCTACGATGTCGCGTTTGCGCTGGCGCACCTTCACCATATCGATGCTGATCGGTCCGGTATGCACCCCGTAGTCTGGGCCGTGCCGTCCCATATATGCCGCGCGCCCGCTCGCGATCATCGTCTTGGTGGGGGTGCAGCCCTCGTTGATGCAGGTGCCGCCCACATGCTCGCGCTCGATGATAGCCGTCTTGCGTCCTGCGCCCGCGAGCGCCGTCGAGAGCGGCCCCCCGCCCTGTCCGGCGCCAATGACAATCGCATCATAGTGTTCGCTGGCTGGCATAGACACGCGCCTCCTCTAACTCGAACAATACCATTCTGGTAGCACCCGAATAATAGTGCGCGAGCCCCCACACGTTACGTTACTTGCCAATGCAGAATTCCGCGAAGATGCGGTCGAGCAGATCGCCGGTGGCCGTCTCTCCTGTGATCTCACCCAGCGACTCCAGCGACCCCCGCAAATCGACCGAGACGAAATCGAGCGGCAAGCCATCGGCCAGCGTCGTCGCGGCAGCGGCGAGATGCTCCCCCGCGCGTCGCAGCGCATCGCGATGTCGCGCACTGGATACCAGCACGTCCCCTGCCACCGCCTGCCCACCGAGCGCCATCCGTGTAATCGCCTGCTCCAGCCGCGTAATGCCATCAGGAGTGACTGTGGATGTATGTACCAGCGCTGCCTCCGGCCAGAGCACCTGCGCTTCATCGTCACCCACCACCGCCGGGAGGTCAGCCTTATTGATCGCGAGCACCAGCGGCGTCACCCCCGCCGCCTCCGTCTGCGCTCCCGCCTGCACAGCGCGCAATTCTTCGGCTGCCTGTCCATCGAGATCAGTGAGTGGCGCGGAGCCATCCAGCACAAAGATGATGAGATCCGCCGTGCGCGCCGCCGCCCGCGAGCGTTCCACACCCACGCGCTCCACCGGATCATCGGTAGGTGTCAGCCCCGCCGTATCCACCAGGTGCAGCACGATCCCGCCGATCGTCGCGCGTTCCTCCACCGTATCGCGCGTCGTCCCAGGAATCGGCGTCACAATCGCGCGCTCGGTACGTAGCAGCGCATTGAGCAGACTCGACTTCCCCACGTTCGGCCGGCCAATCAACGCCACGCGCAGCCCCTCGCGCATCAGTCGCCCGCGATTCGCCCCTGCCAGCAGTTCCCCGATCTGCGCCCGCGCCTCATCGATGAACCCGCCAAGCTCGCCAGGATTGGGTGGGGGAACCTCTTCCTCCGGGAAGTCAATGCTGGCTTCGATGCGCACCAGCGCGGCTAGTACATCCGCTCGCGTCCGTTGCACGCGGGTGGAGAGATCGCCCTGTAGCTGGCGCAGCGCCAGCCGTCTGCCCGCGTCCGACTCAGCGTTGATCAGCGACATCACGGCCTCGGCCTGTGCCAGATCGAGCCGCCCATTGAGGAAGGCGCGCAGCGTCATCTCCCCCGCCCGTGCGGCCCGTGCCCCCGCCGCAAACGTCAATTCCAGGATGCGTTGCAGCACCAGCGGCCCGCCATGCGCGTGAATCTCGACGACATCCTCGCGGGTATACGTGCGTGGCGCGCGCATGAATACAGCCAGCACCTCGTCGATAGTCTCGCCGCTCCCCGCATCGACGACATGCCCATACGTCAACAGATGTGAAGGAGGCAGCTCATCACCCTGAGTCGAGGAATGAAAAATACGCCTGCCAACAGCGAATGCATCCGGCCCACTGATGCGCACAATGCCAATGCCGCCGATGCCAGGCGGAGTAGCAATGGCGGCAATCGTCTCTATGGTATCCGCCGTATCAGATGTCTCGGCGGTGTCACTGCGATTGAGATAGTCTGCGGAAAGGTTGCCCATACCCTACATACTATCACGCCACATCAGCCCTCATCACCACGCTGCCGGCCATCGAGAAAGCGCATGAACTCCCTCCCTGTTTTTGGCTGGACCGATCTCAGTCGCCCACCCGTTTCGCAATGAGCCGCGCACACTCCATCGCCGGCGTTTCGCTCGTGTCAACCTCCATGTCGTACTCGATGCCAGCATGCACCATCTCCGCCTGTAACGCCGCCATGCCCGTGACGCGGTCTCCACGTCCTCTTTCGCGTTCGGTCGCGACGGCGGGGTCACAGCGCACTCCCACCCACAGCACCGCTACATTAGCCAATGCCGCGCGCCATCTGTTCTGCGCGTCGACACCACTGACGAACACATCGTCGATGATGATCCGCGCCCCCGCATGCGCCATAGTCGCAATACCCTGCATCCATGCCGCCTCCAATTTCCGAAAATCTGAACCCGGACGAACCGACCCATCAACGCCGAATTCGATGCCACTCTCTGACGTGAGCAGCGCCTTCGGCATCGCGTCAATTAGCGTATCAACACTGAGCCGCAACCACGGTGACGGCAACATATCTTGCAGACAGGTAGCAATGGTCGTTTTCCCTGAGCTCGACCCGCCGTTCAGAATGATGACCTGGATCACAACCACAACTCCCATGTATTCTAGATAGCGCACCAGCAATCGCGCACCATAGCACTCTCATTCCTCCCCATTACCACCCATCTCTCCGTACGCCCCCTTCCCTCCAAGGGAAGGGGGCAGGGGGTGACGTCTCTACCCCGACGCAGCGGGCCGTTTGTAAACTACATACTGCCCACGCGCGAAGACCACCGGCCACTGCCCCACCTGCGCCAGCACCGGCGCGAGCGCAGCCACCTGATCGGGCGCCGCAAGCTGGCGCAGCAAATTATCGACCACCACATATCGTGCCCGCCCAGCCGACACATCATACACCCAGCGCGCAGCCGGAAGCCCCGTTGGGTAAAACGCCGCACTCTGCCCTGATTGCGCCACCGTCTGCAGAATGTCCGCGCCCGCAAGCGCTGGCGCATCACCCGGATGATCAAACCTCCACGCCATCTCCGGCGAGGCGAGCACGAGATCGCCTGCATGTGCGTGCGCCACCACATACGCCATCGTCGCTTGAGCGTCCCCAGGCGTCGCGAGCAGTGCATCCTGCCGCGTCGGCAGCGTCTCAGAAAGGCCGAATGCATCGCTCGCAAGCGCCAGCCCCAGCGGCGAAACTACCACCACAAAGACCAGCAGCGCCGCGCCAAATCGCATCGGAAATGGCTGAGCGGCT
>DASVOW010000292.1:0-3403 GCA_036383155.1 Ktedonobacterales bacterium | reverse complement strand
GACGTTGTTCAGTTCCCTGAGCGACTGGGTACCCCTGAGCACGCCACTGCGTCAATCCACCGTTGAGCACTGCAACCGCATCGTGGCCGGCCCATTTGAGCAACCACCACAGCCGGGCGGCGGCTAAAGCTCCCGACAGCTCATCGTAGGCAACGACCTGGGTCTGCTGGTCGATACCAAGGCGCGACATGGTGGCATCGAACCCGGCGGCGGAAGGGAGTGGATGACGTCCTGTGCGCCCGCTCTCAACCGTCCCTGATAGGTCCACTTCCAAGTCAGCATACACAGCGCCGGGTATGTGCTGGACATGGTACGCTTCTCGCCCCTTTGTTGGTGCGCCGAGGACGAAGCGACAGTCGATGAAGGCCCAGGCAGGATCCTGTAGATGCGCAACCGCATCACTAGCGTCGATGAGTGTGCTGTACTTCATAGCCTGATTGTACCAATCCCAGGCACCGCGATCAACCCTGCTCGACCAGGGATGGGCGCTACCGGCTGAGCAGAAGTCTGGCTCCCATCGCAACGAGCGCGGCTGGAACCGCATGTGAAGTCATCAGGGCAGGGTTACACAGAGCCAACGCCATGAGTGCTTCAGTGGCACTCTGCGGAGGCGCGGGCAGGCATTCAGTACGGCAACGATGCCGCGCAGGGGATTCCTCGGCATGCGCTTTGCGCGAAGGAGCATGCGAAGCGTCCAACGAGCAAGAGGACTGCAACGTATAGCATACACATGGGTAGGCGAAAGCGTTAGGAGAGAGTAGATGAGCGAGCAGAATCCTCAGGATAACCAGGGCGGCATGGACCAGGAGATCTATCGTGGCAAGCTGATTACGGTGCGCGTGCGGACGGTGCGCAAGCCGGATGGCGGAGAGTCGCGCTATGAGATAGTGGAACACCCAGGGGCGGTGGCGATTGTCGCCGTGAGGTACGAGTCGCGCGATTCCGGCGAGCCGCTGGTGGCGTTGGTGCATCAGCAGCGCCCGGCAATAGGCAAGGAGACACTGGAAATACCGGCGGGGCTGGTGGATGCCCACGAACGCGACCACCCTGAGCAGACGGCAGCACGCGAGCTACGGGAGGAGACGGGCTATAGCGCTGGGACGCTGCGTCTGCTGACGCGCGAGTATTCCTCGCCTGGCTTTACCAACGAGGCTATCTCGATTTACCTGGCGACGGATGTGGCGCAGGCTGAGGGCGGATCTGCGCCAGATCCAGGTGAGATTCGCAAGGTGCAGTGGATGCCGCTGAGTGAGGCTATGCGGCTTGCCCGTGAGGGGAGCATCGACGATGGCAAGACGTTGATCGGTCTCTGGCTCGCACGCGATGTGCTGACCGCCGACGCTGTCCAGGATTAAACAGCCTACTCTACTTCAACGGTAGCTCCTGCTTTACGGCAGGCGCCGAACGTGCTATGCTCGGCATGCCGCTCGCCGCCACCCCGCTCTAAGGGAGACGCGGCGGCGGCTCACCGGCAGGGAGGAGATACCGTGGAGTGGAGTGAGAGTATATGCCAGCCGACCCAACGAATATGCCCTTCCCGCGCCCTGGAATACGTGAGGCGACCGATGAGCTCGCAGGCGGCGGACAGTTTGATACGACGCTGCGGCTCGAAAGCATGCTGATGGAGGAATTCAACTACGCCGGGGTCACCGCATATCAGGCATATGAAGATCGCGCCCGCATGTTCAACCTCTATCTGCTGCTGATCGGCGTGGTTGCCTCCGCTGTCGGGGCAATCTATCAGATCGGCCAGCCAGACGCCTCAAGAGTTCTCGTCATCCTGTTGCTGACTGCTGGTGCGGTGCTGGGCTTCTTCTTTTTCGTCAAGCTGATCCGGCTGCGACAGGCGCACCGTGATAGTGTGCTGACGATGAATACCATCAAGGAGTTCTACGTCCACAAATTCAAGGCGCATATGCCTGATGTGGAGCATGCCTTTCGCTGGCGCTTGCATACTATGCCTAAAGGTGAGCGGTTGGGCAGTGTGACTTTCCTCGTCTGCTATACGACGGCGTTTCTGGGCAGCCTCTGTCTGGCCGGCGCAACCTACGAAGCATACAGTGCGTTTTTCAGCCATGCACTCGACTCCGTGCTGCCGCTCAACAGTAATGTGCAGGGGCCGGTGGTGGCAATACTCGCCGCGCTCGTGTGGTTGCTGCTGCACATCAGCTATTACGTGCGCACGCTGAGCAAGCGTCATGACAAAGCTGCCATCGATGCGGCGGAACGCGCGGTGGACGGACCAGAAAAGCTCGCACTGCGCTGATACGCGACTCACAGCACGGGAGGAGTTGTATGATGCCGCACGACCCCACGAGCATGCCCTTCCCGCGTCATGCGACGTTTCGCGACCCTGACGATACGCTGCCCAGGACGCTCGCCGCACGCGCTGTCCAGACGCAAGGGCAGGCGGGCAGGCCACCGGGTGATCCGACGCTGAAGGCGGAGAACATTTTGCTGGAGGAGTTCAATCATGCGAGCGTCGTCGCCTATCAGGCCAAAGACGAGCTGACCAATCTCTATAACCTCTACCTGATCACTGTGGGCGTGCTGGCGACGGGGCTGGGTGTGCTGGCGAACACCTACAATAGCAAGAATGCGATCACGGTGATGCTCGTCGAGGTGATCGTGCTGTCAATCGCGAGCATCCTAAGCTTTGCCTTGTATGTGCGGCGCTTCGACATTGCGCGCGAGTATCGCGAGAGCATGCTCACGATGAATCGCATCAAGGATTACTACATCCAGCACCTCGCGTCGCAGATGCCTGACCTACCGGGCGCATTCCACCAGCGCCACTCGGCGAGGTCGCTCAAGCGCCCACTTGGCGTGGGCACGAGCATTATGAGCGTGACGATGGCGCTGCTCGGCGGCCTTGGCGTCGCGGGCGTCGCCGGGCAGGGGCGCCAACTCTGGGCCATTTCTACCATGACCTTCGCCTACTACACGCCGGAGATCACTATCGGCTCCATCTCGGTCTCGTATTTCTGGGAAGTGGTCGCCGGCCTGGTCGCGATTGGCGTTCACCTGGGTTATTACGCAGCGACACATCGCCGTAGCAGGTGAAGTTGTGCACTCTATATTAACGTGAGTTATGGATAAGCACTAGCCTGCTGCCAAGAGGTGGTCCCCACGGGATGCGCAACGAGGTTGAAGGGGGAAACGTGGCCCCTACTCTCCAGGATTAGCGTCTACTCACAGCATTGAAAGGAGACCCCTCAGTACTGCTCAGGGATGCAAAGACGTCACGGGCAGCATCATCCAGAGGGCGAAGTGCCATAATGCAAGGATACATGTGGCTGCAGACCGAAATACGAATATTCTGGAGTTGAATCGGCAACCATTCTTCCGTCGTAGCATTTCTCCCCAGAAGCAGCTTTGATGGGACATCATGCTGATCAAATAG
>DASVOW010000291.1:0-3921 GCA_036383155.1 Ktedonobacterales bacterium | reverse complement strand
GGCGAGCGTCACGACCGCTGGCGTCCCCGAAGGCTACGGCTCACTTACCCACGGCGAGGCTGCAACGGCTGGCCGCGTGAGCAGTGCGGATAGTGCCAGTCCCAATGGCAGCAGCGCCGATGCCGCTGCGAGTCAGAGCGGCGCCCGCCCGTAGGCCGTCCAGCCGTCGTAGCCATCCGTGCCAGCGAAGGCCGTTTACAGGAATCAGCCATTCATCCCCTGGTTTCCATCGGGGGATGAATGGCTGGCCATCCTCCACGCCAGGATGCCATACTACCTGTGAGCTTCGGCTCTCGCCCTGGGGCATCCTGGCGTGGGGCTACAGCCCCTGGAAGCTCCCGGCTTTCGTTGAGGGAGATGTCACACATGCAAAGACCCCTACTCGACCGAGTGGGGGTATTTCTATGCCCGCAAGCCCCAGCACGTGGAATCTCTCAGGCTGTGCGCACCAGGCCAAGGAATACTGCCATGGATTCTGTCAGTGGAGGAGATGTCGTGCCCGGCGCGACAAGCTTAATCGTGTAGAGTGTAGGCCCGACGCCCGCTCCACCCAGAGGATACTCGCCCGTAGCATCGGCGTGCGGTGGATCGCACAGGAGCAGCTCCTGTGGCGACTCCGGGCTCCATGCCAGCGGATACGCATTGCTAGCCACTTGCCTCTGGCTATCCGCGTCGAGATCGAGCAGCCAAACGTTAGCATCCTGTCTGGCGAGACTGCTCCCAACGGAGAGGCTGAGCGCCAGCACATGTCCCGTTCCAGGTTGCCAGGCGGAATGCAGCGCCCAGTTGCCTCCCGCGCCGAGGTCTGCGAATTTCCCTACGAAGGCATCCGAGATATGGGGCAACTCGCGGGACTGTCCCGTTCTGGTGTCTACCACGTGCGCCATGCTGGTCGAAACGTTTGGCGCTAGCAAGACTTCTCTCCCGTCCGGTGACAGAAACACATCCGAGGGATCGGGTAGGTCTGCGAGATATGTGATGGCCCCGCTGTGGATATCCAGTGAGCCGAGACTCTGCTGCACCGACCCGGTGGACTGTGACGCAGTCGCTGCTGAAGGTGTGGCGACAGGTCCGCTATCACTCTGCTGATAGAACACTGCGATATGTGCGCTATCGATCCACCCTGCCACGAGTGGAATGAGCGCCTGCCTTCCTTCGAATGATGCCTTGAGTTGATGTACGAGGCCTGTAGCAGCGTCGACGATGTTCACATCCCCATGGTTATTGGATGTATTAGCATCTGGCGCGGCCAGCAAGCGGCTATCCGGTGACCAGCTGAGATCATTCGCCACGACTGGCATACTGAGTATCGCGCCGGTTTTCAGATTGACGATGGCCACCGGCCCCCCATACCCATCTGGCAGCGGCGTAGTGGCGTCACGTGCGCTCGCATCACCCTCGACATACGCGAGATAATGCCCATCCTGCGAAACGTCGACATCGTAATACGGTGCGGCTGGCACGCGCATCAGCAGGCCGGTGTTCGGCAACGTAGGGCCGGTTACAATCTGTCCATTCGCTGCGACGAACTGCAGACGCCCCTCAAAATCCAGATATGCAGCCCGATAATCGCTAAATTTCGGCAGCCCGGTCAATGTGGCGATGAGCCGTCCACTGGCCGTCGATGTACTGGACACCCGCGCACGCTCTGGCATGCCCATGAGCGTATTGAAGAGCAGCACGAGCAGCAGTACGACTGCGATAGCCGCCATTCCATTGATCCAGCTCGTCACAAGCCCGGGTCTACCGCCCCCAAACACGCTACGCGCCTCAGCACGCCGGCTACCAGATCCCCAATAGCCACTCGCTTGCCCATCCGTCTCCTGCTCATCTCTCTCCTTGCGTCCAGAGCCAAACATCGCAAAGACGCCACGGCGCTGCTGTGTCGCCGCGATACGAGTGTAGAGCCGCGTGCGCAGCTCCGACCCCACGCGCGGCGCGGCAGCCAACCGCAGCACCGCATCAATCTCCTCGTAGCGACGCACATGAGCGGCACAACGCGCGCATCTTGCCACATGCTCGCGCACGATGTCCGCATCCACATCACTCAGCGCCCCATCGTGGAATGCTTCGAGCAGCGGCTGGATCCGGCTGCAGTCGGCCGCGGGCCACGTCAGATGGAGCAACTGCTGCTCTGCGGGT
Organism: Ktedonobacterales bacterium; assembly: GCA_036383155.1. Taxonomy (GTDB): domain Bacteria; phylum Chloroflexota; class Ktedonobacteria; order Ktedonobacterales; family JADMIN01; genus DASVOW01. The sequence continues at coordinate 1,779 of DASVOW010000291.1, read as the reverse complement.
GTACCACCAGCCGCTGCCTCATCGTGCCGCGCTTCTGCGTCTTTGGGCTGCTCGAAGCTGCCACCCATCACCGCCAACTCCTTCGCGCCGTCAGCTTTCTTGCGAAATCTTGCGCGTACCGTGGATCACTGTTGCCATGTTGCCATAAGCCTTACACGCCACAACACCGCGGAATGTGACATTCGCGCAACAGAATATCGCTTCTCTCGCCAACTCGCATCCCTGCCCAACGGCTCTTGTGTCTTTGCATAGAGTCAGCTGAATTCGCATTGTACAGTCTATGTTGCAGCTACGCAGCGCTCTGCTGCGTGGGACCGAAAACGTGAACACCTGGGAACTTGTTGTCGGCGAGAAGCATTGGCTATCCTTCGCGCTGTGCGGCCTCATAGAGGGTGCGAAATCGCTCGCGTGCCCTGCTTAGTGTCTGCCGTGCATTCGTCACCGTAATGCCAAGCGTCGTGGCGATCTCCTCGCACGAAAACCCCTGCACCGTCCGCAGCAGCAAGGCGGCGCGCTGGCGCTCAGATAGGTGTTGGAGCACGCGCACTATAGCGTCACGCTCGACGACACACCCTTCGAGATCATGCGGGTCGGCGAATGGCAGTGTCTCCTCCTGTGCATCTACGCCTTCCCCCTCGTTTGTGCGCGCGAAAAGGTGTGAGAAGCTCAGTGGCCTGCGGCGACGGAGATAGCTGATGGCGAGATTCGTCGCGACACGGTAGAGCCAGGCGTCGGGGCGATCATACGTGCGCACCTCGGCAAAGCGCTTCCACGCCCGAAAGAATGCTTCCTGCGCCAGTTCCATCGCTACCTCGTCGCTCGGCACCATGCGTCGTAGGTAGCCATAGAGTGGTTGCTCAAATTGCGTGAAGAATGCGTCAAAGTCTGGATCGTATGTGTCCGGCCGTACCTTGCCGGCGTGCTCCCCACAGGTATCTGTCTGCGTCACTCCCACGGGCATATGGCGTGGGGTTGCCATCTCATCGGCGAACGAATCATCCACCGCGTCTGTGCGCGACAAGACAAACGAGCTGGCAAGTGCAAGCCAGCTCTGCCAGAGCAATCGTGCGCGCGGCACTCCAACAGCCGGGCCAAGATCGAGCCGTAGCGCGGATCCGCCGGTTGCCTGTAAGGTGTTCGTTCGCCGCACACGTCGCTCCTTTATGCCAGGCACCTCCGCCTGCCACGATGTGCCCCCATAAAGAAGACGCAAAAACCGGCCGAAGTGTGACAGCAAATTTGCGGCGCGTCACTGCGGCCAGGACGAAGCTACGTGGTGGAGGTAGCGCTATCCTGGACGCTGACGCCCGGATAATGCCCATCGGCAAGCAGCTTGGGCAGTGTCACCGGGGTGAGTCCGAGCGCCTTCAGCCCTTCGAGGATCGCCGGAAGCGCGGCTGCCGTTTGCTCGCGCTGTGCGGGTCCATCATGCATGAGCACGACCGCTCCCGGATGCGCGCTCGCCAGGACGTTATCCACTATCTGCTTCACACCGGGGAGCGTGTAGTCCAGGCTGCTGTCGTCCCATGTGATGGTGGTCAGCCCGTAGCTCGCGGCCACGTCGAGCACATGCTGGTTATAGTCTGCGTATGGAGGGCGCCAGATCCAGACACACGTGTTCGGCCCAAGGATCGTCCGGATCTGCTTGATCGTGTCGCCGAACTGGTGCCGCAGCCCTGCGTCAGACTGTTGTGACATCAGCGGATGGTCCCACGTATGCACCGCGATTGCGAAGTTGTCGTGCCACTCGCGTTTGAGCAGGTCCGGCCATTGCTGGAT
>DASVOW010000290.1:0-3357 GCA_036383155.1 Ktedonobacterales bacterium | reverse complement strand
ACCGCAAGCGCCATATCTATCGCAAACGCGGCGCCACGCCGTTCAGTGTCGCCCGCGGGGTCATAGGCGGCGAGGCCCATCACCCGACATGCCACCGCTCGCGCGGTCGCGGCGGCGGCCTCCATGAGGTGCGCTCGCGGTGGCCAATGGGGAGCAGGTGTCAGGGCGAACGGAACGATGTCAGGGCCAGCAACATCCACATCGAGATGTAGGTACCACGCATCTGCCATATCTGCTCGCGCGGCAAGTGCCGCCTCCCATCGTACCGCTACTCCAGAGGCCTGCATCTCGGCCGCATCCATGCGCAGAATGGGACGGTGCTCCAGCGCGGCGATCTCGGCGGGGTCGAGGTCACTCGCGCCGACCAGCGCCGCTGCTTCGGGCCGCACCGGTTCGCGAAGTCCCGCCGCCTCGCGCCAGTCATCCAGATCCCACCCAAGCGCGACGGCGTAGGGCATTCCGCCCCACATGCCGCTGGTGGTTGTCGCCCTCGTGTTCATGTCGCCATGAGCGTCGAACCAGACAACGCCAGGCACGGCGCCTATACCCGCGATGCCGCCCAGCGGGCCGAGCGCATGCGTGCAGTTGCCTTCCAGCACCAGCGCGAACGCGCCGTCGCGAGTGAGCACGGACCGCACGGCAGCGCTCGTTCGTGCCGCAATACGCCCAAGGTTCGTCACCGTGTCGCGCGTCCGCTCGCTGTTTGGGAAATCAATCCAGATGGGCTCGGATACTGTATGGCCAGACGCTTGTAGACGTGCGATCAACCCTGCATCAAGGATAGCTTGTGGGCCGCGAGCCATACCCCAGCGCGCCATATCCGTTTGGAACGGCACGCAGATAATGCCAATCTCCATAGTGGTCCTCTCCTGAAGAGAAACGCCCTCCAATGTTCAAACACGTTGTCAGTCTACCACTGTTCGTTCGGTTTTGAGATAGTTACTTGTTCGGATATGCATCGAATGCTTCTTTTGTTCCGCGGAACACATTCATATCGATGAATCGCTCCGCACCCCGATAGCCGTCCAGAGTCTCTCGACTTGTATACTGCCAAAAGGTCCACGCGCGGCCATCGCTCAGCGTAGGGGTTGTAACTGTGTTTCTTATCCAAATGTCGTATTCATCAAAGGCGTTCGCGATGTAGAGCGCGTATGACTTCTCTGTCGCGTACAAGATCGGCTTCATGCCGTACTGTTCTTCAAGCTTTGCGAGCAACACCGACAGCTCTCGCTGCGTGCTTTCTTTGTTGGGCAGGTTTTTCTCTTTGTTGCCGTAGAATTCAATGTCTATTATGGGAGGGAGCATGCTCTCCGCCTTTGGCACAACCGAAATGAAATGGTCCGCCTGTGTGTTGCCGCTGCTGTCGAAGCTGAAAAAGTGGTATGCGCTGATCCGCAATGTGGTGTTTTGGGCATGTGCGTAGTTGTCAGCGAAATACGGATCGACAAAGCTACTGCCTTCCGTAGCTTTGATGAAAGCGAATTGGATACCCTGGCGTGCGAGAACATCCCAGTCAATTTCACCCTGGTATGACGATACGTCAACGCCCCTCACAGGATACTCTTTGAGGGAAGGATTGTTGAACAAGATTACGCCATTGTAAAACAAGATAGCGATTACAGAGGCGGCGATGGCAAGTATGGTCACACTGGCTATAAAGACGTTCCGTTTGCCGTAGGGCGCGATATGCTGATGAGGCAAGGTGAGTCCTAACTGTCTGAGTCGTTTGCTCAACTCAATGCCCCGGTATGCGAGGCTTAAGGAACGCAAGCGATGCTTGTGTGAGTCCGATATGGGTACAGGCAGCGGTCAGAGGAAGGCCGGCAGCCTCGTGGCGCGCTTCCGCACCATATCTGGCAGCAGCTAGACCGCGTCAATTGCGCGCGAGCGTTGCATCCGGCGGCTGTCTGCTCGTTCGCTGGAGTGACTTCGCATCAGGCATTTCAGGCATTGAGCGCGTAGAGCGAGGTGCCTGAGCCGACATAGACCGTCCCGTTCGCCACCACGGGCAAAAGCGGCCCGCCCTGCGTGGCACGGTCCGTCTGGAAGCGCCAGCGTTGCGCTCCGGACCCTGCATCCAGCGCATCGACCGTGCCGTCAGCGCAGCCCACATACACCACCCCGTCGGCGACCGCGGGCACAGCGTCGCTTGCAACACTCGTTGCGAAGCGCCAGCGCACCGCCCCGGTGTTCGCGTCTAAGGCCATGACGGCGCGCCCAATGGCGCTGAGGTAGATCACGCCGTGCGCCACGGCAGGCGCGGAGTAGGCAGTCTTGCTATCGTGCACGCTCCAGCGTATCGCCCCCGTGGTGGCATCCAGCGCGTAGATCGAGCTTGTCGGATTGGCGAAGGCCCCATTATGCACGAAGACAGCATACACCGTCCCCTGCTCCATGGCTGGCGCCGCTGGGAACTCGCCAGCCGTGAGGAATGGGGCGGTGAACCGCCAGCGCACCGCCCCGGTGCTGGCATCCAGGGCATAGATAGATTGGTCCGCCTCGGAGTTGGCGTAGACCACCCCATTAGCCACCACTGGGCTTGAGAAGGAGGGACTGCTCCCTGGCTGGGAGCGCCAACGCAGGGCGCCCGTGCGGCTATCGAGCGCGATCAATTCACCGGTCGTGCTGACGTAGACGACCCCGTTGGCCACTACGGGCGCGGCTTCCTGCGACCCGCTGATCTGGTGCTGCCAGCGCACAGCCCCGGTGCTCGCGTCCAGCGCGGAGAACAGACCGTCAGTGGGGCCGATATTGGAGCCGAAATAGACCATGCCAGTGGCGATGGCCGGCGAGAGGGTGCCCTGGCCACCCGGCCAGGCCTGCCAGCGAACCGTTCCGGTGCTGGCGTCCAGCGCGGAGAGCGCGCCGTCAGTGGAGCCGATATAGACGACGCCATTGGCGATGGCCGGCACACCGACCGTCGACCCTGGTGGCTGAAATCGCCACCGGAGGGCGCCACCAGACGAGGCCGTCCCAGCAGTCGAAGCCGTACACGCACTCAGGAGAAGCGTGCACAGCGCCATGCCGCTGCACAGACTCAGCGGGCACCATCGCCGTACGACGCGCATGTGGGCGCTTTCCATCCACCTCTCCTCTCCACACTGCGCTCGTGTTCATTCCCGCTCATGCTGCCAGGGCAGCATGGCGCGTTCGCGCAACGCGCCATTTCGCCGAACGTCGTCTCGATCATCGGTCCGTCTGAATAGTTACCGTACTTCGGCCGATTACGAGCAGGATAGCATACTCGACTCACTTGTGGATGCAGGCCAGATGTTCAGCCAGCGCCATAGCGACAACCAGGGTTGCGCAGCCAAATCGGGATGCACGACTAATGAGGTGTCGGGAGGTAACCCCTAT
>DASVOW010000289.1:0-3626 GCA_036383155.1 Ktedonobacterales bacterium | reverse complement strand
ATCAACACTGCGTTCACCACGCAGTTGAAATATAACGCCTTCGTCATCGCCGGCCACTCAGACACGCCGGCTGTAGACACCCAACTGCGGCAGGCCCAGGGCATCCAGGCACAGACGACAAATCTGCTTGCCCAAGATACGCCCATCTCGGTCAACGGTGTGCCGGTCACGCAATTGGTGCCCGCTGGCAGTTCCAAGCAGCAGTTCGGCCCTGACGGCGGCCAGCTTGGCTCGCTCACCAGCGTCGAGGGCTACAACCTCTCGCGCCAAGCGCCCTCCGACCTGACCATCACAAAGGGGCGCGCTCTCACCTCGCAGGACGTCGGCACCGCCAACACGATCCTGCCCGACGACCTGACGAAAGCGCCGCTCAGCCTGAAGACCGGCGATCAGGTGACGCTGCTCGGCTCCGACCATAAGACGATGGTCACGTTCACCGTCGTGGGCTTCTACACCACCAGCTCGATCAACTTCGTCGACATGTTCGCCGACAACAGCGCCGTCACCCGCCTTGCGGTGAATCAGCCCGCCACGATCTACTCGCTCAAAGTAGACCCCAAGCAGGCCGATCAGACGCTCTTCAGCGTGCAGCAGGCCGCGCCCGCCGTCGGCACCTTCAGCACCGCCGATCTGTCGGTCATGATCGACAACCTGCTCAACAATCTGGTGCTGCTGCTGACGACGGTGGCCTCGCTGGCGATGCTCGCCGGCCTGATCATCATCGCCAACACCGTCGCCCTGGCAATGCTTGAGCGCCAGCGCGAGCTGGGCATCCTCAAGTCAGTCGGCTACACCAGCCGCAGCGTATTGAGCGGCGTGCTGCTGGAAAACGGCGTCATCGGCTTCACTGGGGCGCTCCTCGCGATGGGGCTGGTCGTGGTAGCAACCGCCGTGCTGACCGCCGCGCTCTTCGGCGCGAAGCTGGGCCTCGGCGGCTTCAATGCCCCAATGACGCTCGGCGTGATCGGCGCGACGGCTCTCGTCTGTATGCTCGTAGCCGGCGCGGTCTCCTGGAACTCGACGCGCGTGCGCCCCCTCCAGGTGCTCCGCTACGAATAATGCGGGCATCGGAGCCCGCCGTTCCTACCAGCCATGATGGCTGTAGATATAGATGGGCAGGGCTGGGGGATTAACGCCTTCAGCCCCGCCCACAAGCGACAACTCACAGGCGCACCACATCTATCGGTAGCACGTCAGGTGTGGTGCGACACAGGAGATGGTTACTATGGAACCTGGGGAACATTACTACGGCATGGGATTCCACCCGAGTCCGTTTGGGATTCTCTTCGGGCTAGGGTTTATGCTGCTGTTCTGGGGATTGCTCTTCGGCATCCCGGCATGGTTTATCGTTCGCCGCTTCGGCAGGAACCGCTGGGGCGCAATGACGGCCCCGCGCTATCCCATGGCGCAGACGACTTCCGCAGCACCACCCGCACCGTCGGCAATGGAGATCCTGCGCCGCCGCTACGTCCAGGGCGAGATCGACCACGCGACCTTCGAGGAGATGATGCACAACCTCGCCGCCTCACAGGCACGCGAGCAGCAGGTACCCTGGCCCAACGCCAACGCGAGCGCCAACGCCCGCCCCTCGCGCGACTCGCAAGACCCGCGCGAAGGCTCACAGCCGGAGATACCTGCCACGCCCGAAGACATCAACTAAACTGTAACTGAGTGTACAATGGAGGGAAGGTGCGCGCTGTTCTGGCGCCTTCCCTCGTTTCCCTCTTCTGGGCTCCAGCGCCGTAGAGACGGAATCGTGAAATGGTCAAGAGTATAGTCGATAGTGTATAGGAATCTGTCATGTCTCGTCTGCCGCATCCCTTGCGCAAGCTGAAGCTCCAGTGGCGGCTGACGCTCTCCTATATGCTGGTGACGGTGGCCGCTGGCATCCTGCTCCAGATCGCTTTCATCAGCTTCGTCACGTTCGCGCTGCTGCGCGCCCCACAGATTTCCTTGGGAGTGGCGCAGACACTGCAGCGCACCGCGCCCAGTGCCGCATCCTACCTCGCCCAGACGCCTCCCGATACCGCCGGCCTCGACCGCTGGCTGCACGGCGATGTCTCGCGCCAAACCAATAACAGCGGTATCCCGTTGTCGTTCATGCTGGGACCGTCGTCACAGCTCGCCGTCGTCGACAAGAACGGCATAGTGCTCTCCTCCATATCCCCGAGCCAATTGCCCGCTGGGTCACCCATCTTCACCTACGTGCAGCCCGACGATGCCAGCGTGATTCACGCCGCGCTCGCCGGTCAGACTGACCCTAGCGCCACCTCATCCAACAACGACGGTCGCATCTCAGCCGCCGCGCCGATCCTCACACATGACGGACAGGTGCTCGGCGCGCTGTTCGTCGTCCCCGACATCCCCACACTCGATCGTCATGTCTTTCTCCTCCTTTCGCTCTCATTGCTGCCGGCCGCCATCGCCTGGATTGTCTTTGCCGGCCTTGTGGGGCTGGTCTTCGGTTGGATGACCGCTCGTGGAATCACCCGCCGTCTGCGCGTGCTGACTCACGCGGCGAACGCCTGGAGTGGTGGCAACTTCGCCGTCACAGCCCGCGATTCCTCCCGCGACGAGCTCGGCCAGCTCGCCCACGATCTCAACCGCATGGCCGAGCATCTGCAGAGCCTCCTCCATGACCGCCAGCAGCTTGCCGTCGTCGACGAGCGCAACCGCCTCGCCCGCGACCTGCACGACTCGGTAAAGCAACAGGTCTTCGCCACGACGATGCAGATAGCAGCGGCGCGGGCGCTGATGGACCGCGACCCGGCAGCGGCGCAGCAACGCCTGGCTCAGGCAGAGCACCTCGTCGGCCAGGCCCAGCAAGAGCTGAACGCCCTGATCAGCGAGTTGCGCCCCGCCGCTCTCGGCGACAAGGGGCTGGCCCCTGCCCTGCGCGAGCTTGCCGCTGACTGGTCGCGCAACAGCAATGTCAAAGCCGACGTGCGCGTGCAGGGCGAGCAACGCACCTCGCTCGAAGTCGAGCAGGCGCTCTTCCGCGTCGCTCAGGAGGCGCTGTCAAATGTTGCGCGCCACAGCGGCGCGACATCCGTAGACGTGCGCCTCGCCTGGGAAGGCGACACGCTCACACTGGCAATCGAAGACAATGGGCGCGGCTTCGACGTGGCCAAGCGCGACGGCACGGGCGTAGGCTTGCGCAGCATGCGCGAGCGTGTCGAGGCGCTGGGCGGCACACTGCTCGTCTATGGCCTCAGCACGGGGACGCGCATCGAAGCCCGCGTGCCGGTGCAATCGCCGTCGCTGCCGCCCCCATCTACAAGCGGCGTCCACAAGCGGGAAGTTCCCATCGAGGGAGGTGCAGTATGACTGAGCCAATTACAGTGCTCATCGTCGACGACCATGCGCTGGTGCGCCAGGGCGTGCGAGCATTCCTGGAAACCCAGCCGGACCTGAACGTCGTAGGCGAGGCCGAGTCCGGCGAGGAGGCTATCCGGCTCGCCGCCGATCTCGTGCCCGACGTCGTGCTGATGGACCTCGTCATGCCCGAGATGGACGGCGTAGAGGCGACGCGCCGGCTCAAACAGGTCAGCCCCCGCAGCCAGGTGATCGTCCTGACCTCCTACCACGAAGACGAGCACATCTTCCCCGCCATCCGTGCCGGCGCG
>DASVOW010000288.1:0-2070 GCA_036383155.1 Ktedonobacterales bacterium | reverse complement strand
ATCGGCTGGGCGCTCTACCGCAACGTCGACCCCGCCAGGCCGCCCACCCCCGACGCCACGCCGCCCGCCGGAACACTCCCAGACTGGCGCCGCGAGACGCTCAGCGTCTTCCGCGACGTGCGCCACCTCCCTGCGCGACTCGTCTGGGGCGTGCGGCAGCGCACACTGCGCGGCCAGATCGAGCTGCTGCTTGGTCTGGCGCTGCTGCTGGCCTTCGCCTTCTCCGGCCATGCCTCCGCCGTGTCCGCCTCCACATTTGCCTACGCCATCGCGGTAGACATTCTCCACCTGCTCTGCGAGGCTGCCTGGGTTGGCGGGCTGCTCTATATCGGCGTCGTCTTTCTGCCGGCCCTGCGCGCGCTCACACCCGACCAGCGGGCGCGCGTGCTGGCGCTTGGCCTACCGGAGTTCGGCGCGATAGCCATCGCCGGCGCGCTCATTCTCGCCACGACCGGCTCGCTCAGCACCACCATCCATCTCACCTCGATCACTCAATTCCTCACCACCTCCTATGGTCGCACACTGGCGATCAAGATCGAGATATTCCTCATCATGGTGGCCATCAGTGCCTACCACGCCTTTTTCCTGCGACCACGCCTCGCGTCTGCGCTTACTGCCAAACAGGAAACCATAGAAGCCACACAGCCGGAGCGCCAAACAGTTCACGCGCCGTTAGCCCAAGCTGAGGCCGTAGTGAGTGGCAAGCGCGTGCATGCGGGCGCCACCTCGCCCGGCATGGAACACCTCTCCACGGGAGGCGCGACAGGTGGAAATATTCCCGCCCCACCGCATGCGCTCGACCTCGCCGATCGGCTCGCCAGCTGGCTGCGGCGTGAAGCCGCGCTCGGCGTAGCAGTGCTGGCGTGTGTCGCGCTGCTGGGCGCCTTTGCTGGCTCCCTCACCCCGGCGGCATCCGGTGCGCCTGCGGCCCCCTCCTCATCCAGCGCCTTCATCGAGACGCATCAGGTCAACGGCTACGCCATCACGCTCAAAGCCACCCCCGCGCAGTTCGGCACAAACACCTTTACCGTCACAGTAAAAGACGGGAGCGGCCAGCCGGTGAAGAACGTGAGCGTGCTGATCGAGACAGTCATGCTCGACATGGATATGGGCACTCAGGCGCTACAGCTCAAGCCGATCGGCGATGCTGCTCCCGGCTCCTATAGCGGGCAAGCCGACCTGACGATGGCCGGCCACTGGCTGGTCACCGTCAAGCTCATCGTCCCAAACGTCAAGCAGCCCATCACAAGCGACTTCCGCTTCTCCGTCGCGTACCCCTCAACCTCATCCTGAGGTACGCCAGAGCCTGTGAATTATCGGCCCTGCGATTTCGCTCGCTCCCAGTCCGCGCAGGCGGACTTTGCGGCTGAGCGCAGCGAAGCCTTCAGGCGCGGTTTCAACCGCCGGCTATGCGCGTTCCACAAGCAGCAGTCCCGCCATGCTATACTCAAGAGGTATGCCCACGGAATGAGCGGGCACATCGAGCAACGCACAACAACATACGCAAACAACTGCCATGAGATGTGCGTATTCAACGGGGAGTGTTCACACATATGGCGACAACATCATCTTCACTGGCCACGACAGAGACAGACGTAACCCCCAAGACATACCTCAACTATATCGGTGGCGAGTGGCGCCCCTCCGTCTCAGGCGAGACCTTTGACAACACCAATCCGGCCCATCGCAGTCAGGTGCTCGGGCGCTTCCAGAAATCAGTCGTAGCCGACGTAGATGCGGCGCTGGCCGCCGCCGAGTCCGCGCTCCCGGCGTGGCGGGCGATGCCAGCCCCCACTCGCGGCGAGATCATCCTCCGCGCCGCCCTCATCCTCGAGCGCGACCGCGATCGCCTTGCCCGCCAGATGACCCAGGAAATGGGCAAGCCCCTCAAGGAAACGCAGGGCGACCTGCAGACCGCCATCGACTTCGGCAAATTCGTCTTTGGTGAGGGCCGCCGCGCCGAGGGCGAGACCGTCCCCTCCGCGCTCGTCGATAAGATGTGTTTCACACTCCGCCAGCCACTCGGCGTCGTCGGCATCATCACCCCCTGGAACTTCCCCATGGCGATCC
>DASVOW010000287.1:0-5793 GCA_036383155.1 Ktedonobacterales bacterium | reverse complement strand
CTCGTCAATACCCATGATTTCTCATGTTCACAAAATTTGTTAATCTGTTACGAATTGTAGACGCGCGTTTGTTGGGAGTCAAGACTTCTGGCAGCTTTTCCACCACATCCGTCATAGGGAGAGGCCGTCCACATCATTCCTTCATCATACAGAGGCAAGCCTCTCCCTGTGCTGAGTGGGCGATGAGCGTCTCACGTAGCGCATGGACACCAAACGACCAAACGGGGCGCAGGTCAGGCGACGCTCAGATGCGTCGCCTGATGCATGTGTCTGCCCCATGCCGCGATGGTATGGGTACCGTCAAGAAAACCGTATCACTGCGGCACGACGGCAATCGCGTCCATCTCCACGAGAAAATCAGGGTGCGCCAATCCTGCGACGTACATCCCCGTAATCGCGGGTGGGTTGGCCCGCTCTCCCCAGAACTCCCGAAACGCGCCGAACCCCGTCTGCATCGATTGCCCCTGCACCAGATAGACATTCCACTTGATGATATGCTCCGGCCCAGCCCCAGCTGCTGCTAATGCTCTTTGCACGTTCGCGAGCACTTGCCGCGTTTGCGCCGCAAGATCGCCCCTGCCGACAATACTGCCCTGCGCATCGACGGCATCCTGCCCACCGACATACACCGTTTTCACCGGTCCAGTCACAGAGACAACCTGCGTGAAAGCCGGGTTGTGGTGCATATCAGCCGGTTGCAGATACTCTACCGCACCACGAGCAAAGCCAGATTCTGAATGTTGCGTCACCTGTTTCTCCTCGCCTTCTTGCCAGCGTTGAAAGGCTCGTTGTGCCTCTACTCTCCCTCTATTCTACCGACGAATGCGGACAAGCTAAGCCCTGTTTCCACCTCTTCTGGCGTGATCTCCTCCATCCGCCCATGCGCCGCGCGTATCACCTGCACACGCTCGCCCAATGGCGCCCAGATCGCCGGATCGCTTGGCCCGAACAGCGCCACCGTCCGCGTCCCCACCAGCGCCGCCAGATGCGTCACGCCTGAATCGTTGCCCACATAAGCGGCGCACCGTGGCAGCAGCGCGGCCAGCGCCCCGATGCTCAACCCGCACGCGACCGGCACATTTCCCGCCGCGGCGTCGCCCGACGCCTCGCGCACCCGCTGTATCACCCCGGCATCCTGTGGCCCCTCGATCAGCAGCGGACGCTCCCCCCGCGCGAGAAGCTCACGCGCCAGCGCAGCGAACGACTCCGGCGGCCAGCGTTTCGCCGCGCCCCCACTGCCAGGATGTAGCGCGATCACTCGTCCTCCATCACCTGCCCACAGCGATCGCCACAACTCGTCTGCCGCATGCTCGTCCTGCGCTGGCGCACGTAGCGGCGGCAGCATATAGCGCAGCTCCTCAACGCTCGCACGCACCGTCACCCCTAGCCCCGCCGCCCCGCGTGCCAGCGTCAGCGCCATGTGTTCGGGCGGGTCGCTCTGTGGCTGCGTCTGCGCGATCACCACCGGCGACGCGCCGAGCAGTCCCAGGTTGCGCGCCACCAGTCCCTCTCCGTCGTGCAGCCAGGCAATCACGGCGCTCCCCGCCAGCGAACATGGCAGCCGATCAGACGCGCCCGTTCCTGCCGCCAACTCCTCGGCGAACAGCGCGGACCATGCGGGCAGCTCATAGGCATACGTGCTGTGCGCCAGCCCTGATGCCTGCGCCAGCGGCAGCGTCTCCCTCCGCGCCACAAACGTGATCTCAGCACCGGGCCACCGCTCCCGTAGTAGCGCCAGCGCTGGCAGGGTCAGCAGTGTGTCGCCCAGCGCGCCGGGTCGAATGCAGACGATGCGACGCGGCGGCTCGCTTCTTGCCATTCCCTCACTCCAAATACATCTATCCTTTGTATACTGTATCAAGAATCGTTATCAAGGATGTTCAAAGCGAAAGGGATCAGGCGATGGATAAGCGCGTACGGGTGGAGGCCGCGCTACGCGGCGACGCGGTAGACCGTGTGCCCATCAGCTTCTGGGGCCACGACTACATGCGCGAGTGGACCCCCGAAGGGCTGGCCGAGGCGATGCTCGCAAACTACCACACCTACGACTGGGATTACATGAAGGTCAACCCACGTGCCAGCTACCATGTGGAAGACTGGGGCGCGACGCTGGAGCGCACCACCGACCCCAACCACGGCCACCGCTTCCTCACCGTCCCCGTAAACGGCCCCGACGACTGGCGCCGCCTGCGCCCTTTAGAGCCGGATCGCGGCGTGCTGGGCGAGCAGCTGACCGCCCTGCGCCTGATCGGCGAGGACTTGCGCGGCGAAGCTCATTTCATCCAGACGATCTTCTCACCGCTCTCCGTCGCCAAGTATCTTGTGGGCAACCGCCCCGAGCCTGTCAAGCAATCCATTGCCGAGCATCCCGACGCCCTCAAAGCCGCGTTAGAGGTCATCACACAGACGTTTGCGACCTACGCCACCGCCAGCCTCGCCGCCGGAGCCAGCGGCATCTTCTTCGCCACCACCGGTTGGGCCAGCGCCGATCTCCTCACCCAAGACCAATACACCGAGTTTGGCGTGGAATATGACCTGCGTGTGTTAGACGCCGTGGCCGGAAAAGCGCCCTTCAACGTCCTGCACAACTGTGGCGACAATATCTACTTCGATCTGCTCGCCAGCTATCCCGTTCATGCCATCAGTTGGGCTGCCACGCTGCCCGGCAATCCATCGCTGGCCGAAGGCAAGCTGCGCACCGCGGCCGCCCTGATGGGTGGCGTCAACGAGAAGACGACCCTTCCCCACGGCACGCCGGATCAGGTCGCCGCCGAGGTGAAGCAGGCAATCGAAGAGACAGGCGGGCGGCGCGTATTGCTCGCCCCCGGCTGCTCCATCCCGCCCAATACGCCCCCGGCAAACCTGCGTGCGGCTGCACGGGCGGCTCGCAGTGCCGGCCCGCATTAGATTGCCCGCCCCTGATCGCGGCGGCGAGCACAATAGGCCCGTCCGTTCAAGGCTGCCCTGCTGGCTTATGAATTGCTAGCCACCAAACCCTATCTCGCCTCTCCTCAGTCCGCGTAGGCGGACTTTGCGGCGGCGCGAGCCGCCTTCAGGCGCGGTTTTAACCGCCGGCCCTCCCCGCTTCGCTTACGCCGCGCGCATACACTACCACCTGCCACGCGCCAGCCATGCGATGGTAGCGCTGCACCAGTCCGCTACCACGAATCAGCGCGTCCACCGCCTCCGTCGAATGCACGAACACCCGGAACGGATCGCGCCGCAATCGCAGAATAATATTGCTCGCCGCGATGACAGCGCGCGTCCACCACGTATCGCGCGGATAGACGAGGCCGTAGAGTGTGGCCGCCTTGGCCACCGATTGGCCGACCAGCCCGCGCATGTCGTGATAGCAGCAGATCACGCGGTCGAGCGTGACGATGCCTGTGGGCGCCACATCCCCAGCAAGATCCGTGAAATTGCCATAGCGATACTCGACGCGGCTGGCAACCCCCTCGCGCTTGGCCTCTGACTGCGCTATGGCGAGATACGCCGTCGAAGCATCGACATCTGTGGCGTGACGAACGCCAGCCTTCAGCAACGCCAGTGGAATCGCGCCGATGCCTCCGCCGATGTCGAGCAGCGTCAGCCCATCCACCCCCTCGGCCTTGAGTGCTTCGATCAGCATGCGCGTCGTCTTATCTGGGCCGCGCCGCCGGTAGCGTGCAACCTGCCGCTCCGCCAGCCGCCTGCCAAACATCCCCTCGATGCCCCGGCACTGGTCGCATGTCATGAGAGCCCTCCTCGCCGCGTCGAACCTACCCTCCGATGCGATAAACGTACCACACCCTCTGGCCAAAAGCATCAGCATCCAAACGTCATCCCTCGTCGCGTGCCCGGCTTCGCCACCATATCCCCCACATGGTATGCCTCGCGGCTGAGTCCGCTCGGTCACACGTCTTGCCGCCACACGGACGCCGAGAGCGCTCATCATCGTGTGTTTGGCATGTCACATGCTGGCACTCGCAGTCTACATACGTGTAAGCCGGGCGGAGCGTATCGAAAGCCTGGAATCTGAGGATGGAACATGGGAAAGGAGCGCCTCCCGAGATCGGGCCGCGTCTTTCGACGCGACCCCAGATACCTTTTTGAGATGACTGTGAGAATGCTCATCCACTGTTGATGGAGGCGACATTGAGCGAGTAGGAAGGAGGGATCAGCCGCATATGTCGCCGCTGACTATCGCTGACCATCGAAGATGTAACCAGTGCAGACACAGCAGCCAAAACAGGAGGAAGGTATGCAGCGTATGAAATTCCTGAACCGTAGGACGTCCATCGCTCTGCCGGTCGTACTTGCAGTCGCTCTCATGACGGCCCTTGTCGGCCGCGTTGCGGCAAGCCCTTCACTTGTCCTCGTCTCCGGCCCAAGCCCCTACGCCACTTGTGTGAATGCTGGCGAGCCGGGCACCGTCTTTGTGAATGCCGAGGTTGAGCCTGACGTGGCAGTCAATCCCGCAAACGCGGATAACATCATCGGTGTCTGGCAGCAAGACCGCTGGAACAACGGCGGTGCCCATGGTCTGGTCGCTGGCTTCTCGACGAATGGTGGAAAGACCTGGGGCGAGACCACCCTGCCTTTCAGCTCATGCGCACCCAATGCCATCTTGGATCCGTTCACCGGGGCACCCTACGGCCGAGCCTCGGATCCCTGGGTCTCCATTGGGCCTGATGGAACTGCTTACACCGTTGGCTTGCTGGCAACCAACAACACGATCAGCGGCAATAACGACACTGGCATCGCGACTGTTACCTCGAGCAATGGCGGCAAAACGTGGGGCAACGCGCGACTGATCAAGTCCGACAAGGGCACCAGCCCTGTCTTCGAGTTCACCCAATTCTTCAACGACAAGGAGTCCATCACCGCGGATCCCATCCATGCGGGCACGGCATACGTCGTGTGGGACCGGCTCCAGGCCCCGAGCCATAGCCCGGATGCGGCCCTGCGCGCGCACGCGTTCCGCGGCCCGACGTGGTTCTCCAAGACCACTGACGGCGGCGAGACCTGGACAGGCACCAGGGCGATCTTCGATCCTGGGCAGAATAGCCAGACCATCGGTAACCAGATCGTGGTCGATCGCCAGAAGGGCACGCTCTACGACTTCTTTGAACTGATCCAGACGACTGGCTCCCCCAAGTTCACGCCACGAGGCCTCAGCGTCGCAGTCATCTCGTCAGCCGATGGCGGCAACACCTGGTCGGGGCCCACAGTCATCTCGGCCCAGCAGACGGTGGATGACTTCGCCCCGAAGACGGGCGCCCTCCTGCGCACCGGTGCAGGTCTCCCCGCGGTCGCCATTGATGCGAGCACCGGACAGTTGTACGTGGTCTGGGAGGACGCTCGATTCACAGGCAGAACCGCCAATCAGGTCGTGCTCTCCACGTCCACCGACGGTGGTGCGACCTGGAGTGCGCCTGCTTTGGTCAGTAATCCCAATAGCAAACCCGCCTTCACGCCGCAGGTAGCCGTCAACTCGGGGGGCACGGTCGGTTTGACCTACTACGACTTCCGCAATCCTGATGGAAGCGCCGTGGGGCAGCCGACTGATTACTGGTTCACGTCGTCGACCAATCATGGTGCGAACTTTGGGAACGAGACGCGTATCACCCCTACCTCTTTCGACATCTTGAACGCACCGAATGCTGGTGGCCTTTTCCTTGGCGACGACCAAGGGCTGGATGTCAATGGGACAGCGTTCGTGCCCTTCTTCGTCGCGGCCAACTCTGGCAACACAGCGAACCGTACGGACGTCTTCACGACGACTATCTGATACCGTCGGCTATTCGGCTCTCC
>DASVOW010000286.1:0-1880 GCA_036383155.1 Ktedonobacterales bacterium | reverse complement strand
GTCTTCAACAACTACGCGATTGTCCAGGGCGTCGATAAGGTGGTGCCGGTAGACATCTTCGTTCCCGGCTGCCCGCCCACCCCCGATATGCTGCTCTACGGGCTGAATCAACTCCAGGAAAAGATCCAAAAGCATATCCCGAATCCGCCTGACCCGCTGAAGATCACCGGCCAGACGTACCTGGGCAGTGAGGGGTAGACACACATGGCGGATGGACAGGCGACACAGCATACCCAGGTAACCGAGCCGGAGCAGCCGGCGCTATTCGTGCCCGCGGACCCACTTGCGGCGGCGACCGTTACGCTGTTGCGCGAGCGCTTCCCCGGCGACGTGCTCGACGTGAGTGAGCATCGCGGTGAGGCGACGGTGGTGCTGCGCCCGGAGAGCATCGAGCAGGCGTGTCTGGCGCTGCGCGACGCGCCAAACCTGCGCTACAACTTCATGGCGGACCTCACGGCGGTTGATTGGCCGGAGCGCGAGCCACGCTACGACATCGTCTATCACCTGCTTTCACTGGAGACGCGGGCGGTGGTGCGGCTGAAGGTGCGTGTGGGCGACGACGATACGCCTTCACCCGAAGTGCCGACGGTGGCGGCGGTCTGGCCCGCGGCGAATTTCTACGAGCGCGAGGTCTTCGATCTCTTCGGTGTGCGTTTCGCCGGGCACCCCAACCTGACCCGCATCATGATGCCCTCCGACTGGGTGGGGCATCCGCTACGCAAAGACTATCCGCTGACGGGCATCCATCTGCCATCGCCACACTGGGGCGGGCAGATACCGCTGGAGCAGCCGCTGCCGCCGGGCACGGGGCAGCAGACGCTGCGCACGCCGGATGGCGCCGAAGAGCCGCCGGCGATAGGCTTACAGGACGACTAAGCATACGAGCGCGCTTCCCTGGCTCGCGGGAGCACACGTCCGAACGAAGTGCGAGCAACGCGGGGGAAGCGAAGATAGAGGTTGACGATGCAAGTCGAGGAACGGCAATTACAGGTGGATGAGAGCGTGCAGCTCGACGAGCGCACGCGCCGCGACACCATGACCATCAACATGGGGCCGCAACATCCCTCGACGCATGGCGTGTTGCGCCTGGTGCTGACGCTGGACGGCGAGACAGTCATCAAGGCGCTGCCAGAGATTGGCTACCTGCACACCGGCATCGAGAAGACCGCCGAGAGCAAGAGCTACTTCCAGGCGCTGGTGGTGACCGACCGCATGGATTATCTCGCGCCACTCTGCAACAATCTCGCCTACTCGCTGGCGGTGGAGAAGCTGCTCGGCATCGACGTGCCGGAGCGGGCGCTCTACGCGCGGGTTATCCTGGCAGAGCTACAGCGCATCGCCAGCCACCTCGTCTGGCTGGGGTCGAGCGCGCTGGACCTAGGCGCGCAGAGTGTCTTCCTCTACTGCTTCCGCGAGCGCGAGCAGATCCTCGACATCTTCGAGGCGTGTTCCGGCGTGCGCATGATGACGAGCTACATCATGCCAGGAGGCCTCCAGGCAGACCTGCCGCCGAACTTCGAGAAGCTCGTGCGCGACTTCATTGCCATCTTCCCCTCGCGGCTGCGCGAATACCACGATCTGCTGACGAATAATCGCCTTTGGACCGACCGTACGCAGGGCGTGGCGAAGATCTCGGCGGAGGACGCGATTGCTCTCGGCTGCACCGGCGCGACCCTCCGTGGCAGCGGCGTCGCCTACGACGTGCGCAAGTTCTTCCCCTACGGTGGCTACGACCGCTTTGAGTTCGATATTCCCGTCGGCACGAATGGCGATGTCTACGACCGCTATCTCGTGCGCATGCTGGAGATGGACCAGAGCCTGCGCATCGTCCAGCAGGCGATGGACGGGCTGCCGGGAGGCGCGTGGCAGGTGGATGATCA
>DASVOW010000285.1:0-2485 GCA_036383155.1 Ktedonobacterales bacterium | reverse complement strand
CATCCATCCCATGTCTGCGTTGAAACAGCCACCAAAGCGCTACGGCGGCCACCAATACCTGGTTCTTGGAAGGGCCTGCCGTGCAGCCAGCGGCTAGACCTGCGGGCATATGCGCACTGCTTCACGGTTCATCAGGTGCAGCTATGGTACGGGCGGCGCGGTGGCTAGTCCTACAGCGTGAGCGGCATCGGCTGCGCGCGCTTCGCCGCCCACGAAAGGTTGTCCGCGCCGGTTGGATTCGCATCAAGCGTGCATATGTCAAGGCCAAAGGCCCCGTATCTCGGCAGGCAGCACATGCTTGACGTTTTCGATTTCTCCCGTGCTGATCCGCTGTGACAGTACCCAGAAGACCGCCTGCGCAACCTGCGTGGAAGCGACGAGGATATCGACACTATCATCGTCCTTAAACTGCTGTTCGATGTGCGCCAGGAACTGCTCTAGGTGGCGCTCACGCAGCGGCTTGCCCGTCGGATCCCAGCCTTCATAGTAGAAGCCACGGATCAACATCGGGAGCTGGGCTCCCAGCTGCGCCACCTCCTCCACCGTGAGCCGGTCGCGTAGCGCATGCAAGGTAGCTCTCAAGGCGGAATATGCCATGTGTCTGTCTGTCCAGTTAAGCGCCTGCATGAGATCCTGGAGCCAGCCGTTGGTCTTCTGCAGCGTCGTGTCGAACACGTCGAGACCAGTCGCACTCATTGTATCGTCTCCTTCTGCCGATACGATTATGATGTGTGGCGATGCGGGAGCTGCGCTGCACGCGACTTCAGGGAAGAGCCCGCACTCGTAGAGCGCGTGGCGTCCTATTCCAGCAGTGGTACCGGATCCTCCCACCAGGGTGTCGCCATCCGTAAACTCTTGTCGTATTGGCCAGACCCCATTCCACAGTCAGGAGGGGAGTGGATCTAGCGAGCTTCCAGCTATGGGAACATGGGCGGAATGCTTCCTCATGCCCGCGGCACTCTTACCCAGTGACAACGCGGCGTCGACCGCCTTTCAGATCTTGCCCCACGACGGGAGTGTACCTCTTTCTCCCGCGTTCGTCTGTTCACTCGCGAACAGAACTGCTGCTGGTCCGACCTCAACCAATTGGGGGCACAGCCAGCGCAGCGATAGAGCGGCCTGATACATGAGCAATCACGCATGCATCACGGTTTCTGCCGCCGCGGCTCTTCGCATGACTAGGTACCGCACTGGCTGTGCCACCCCCGTGAGCCGCACGTATAGGGAGCACTGAGCGCGCTACGGTGAAGCGCTGGCCGGGGGGCAGGCTGCTACCAGGGGAGCTTGGGAGTGGAGAAAAAGGAGAGGCAGTATCGTGGCGCACGCCTGATACTGCCTCTCCTGTTGCCGTAGGGTGAGCGTTAGGGGTAGGAGACGAAGACGGTCTTGATCTCGCTGAACTCCTCGACGGCTTTGCTGCCAAGCTCGCGGTGGCCGTTGCCGCTTTGCTTGGTGCCACCGAAGGGCATGTGGGGCTCGGCGCCGGTGGTGCCGGCGTTGATATAGACGAGGCCGGCGTTGATGTCGCGCATGGCGCGGATTACGGTGCGGGCGTTCTCGGTGAAGATGGCGCAGGAGAGGCCGTAGATCGTCGAGTTGGCGACGGAGATGGCCTCATCGTAGTCGCGCACGGGAATGATCGAGACGACGGGGCCGAAGATCTCTTCCTGGGCGATGCGCATGTGCGCGTCTACATTGGTGAAGATGGTGGGGGCGTAGTAGGCGCCCTCGCCAAGCGCGCCGTCGGTGACGGGGTGGCCGCCGGTAAGCAGCTTGGCGCCCTCGCGCTTGCCGATCTCGGTGTACTCATGCACGGCGCCGACGCGGCCCTGGTTGACGAGCGGCCCCATATCTGTCTCGGGCAGCAGGCCATCGCCGATGCGCAACTTCGCGGCGGCGGCGGCGAGCTTCTCGGCGAAGGCGTCGGCAACGTCTTGATGGACGATGACGCGGCTGGTGGCGGTGCAACGCTGGCCGGTGGTGCCGAAGCCGGCCCATGAGACGGCGGCGACGGCTTCATCCAGGTTGGCGTCGTCCATCACGATGACGGCATTCTTGCCGCCAAGCTCCAGGCTGCAGCGGCGCAGGTCGCGTCCGCAGAGCTCGGCGACGCGCTTGCCCACCTCGGTGGAGCCGGTGAGGGAGATCATGGCGACGCGGGGGTCGGTGACGATGGCATCGCCGAGGGTGCCGCCTGGCCCGGTGACGAGGTTGAGCACCCCGGCGGGTAGGCCAGCCTCGACGAGCGCTTCGACGAGCGCGACGGACGAGAGCGGGGTATCGCTGGCGGGCTTGAGCAGGACGGTGTTGCCGGCGAGCAGGGCGGGGAAGGTCTTCCAGGCGGGGATCGCCATGGGGAAGTTCCAGGGGGTGATGATGCCGACGACGCCGAGTGGCTGGCGGAGTGTGAAACACATCTTATCGACGAGCGCGGAGGGGACGGTCTCGCCCTCGGCGCGGCGGCCCTCACCAAAGACGAATTTGC
>DASVOW010000284.1:0-2157 GCA_036383155.1 Ktedonobacterales bacterium | reverse complement strand
GCTGAGGTAGCGTCCGTCGGGGGACCAGTTTGCAGCAAAGTTGTAGCGCCCGTTTGCCAACACGCGGCGCGTCTCGCCGGAGGCAAGGTCGCGGATGAGGATGTCGCTGTCGGTCGGCTGGCGGTCGTTGCCGGAGTAGGCAAGGAGCTGGCCATCGGGGGAGAGTCCCTCGGGGGAAATCTGGTGCTGCACGTCGGGGCGATCGGTGAAGTAGGTGACGGGTCCGCCGGTGGCGGGTATGGAGAAGACCTGATATTGCTCGGAGCCGTCGGCGTCGGCGAGACTGATGATCGCGCCGGAGGGCGCCCAGAGCAGGCCGCGCACAGTCTCGCTCTCGAAGGTGGTCACCTGGGAGGCCCAGCCGCCGGTGACGGCCTGGCGCCAAATGTTGAACTGGCCGGAGGTGTTGGTGATGTAGGCGACCTGGCTGCCGTCGGGCGAGAAGGCGAGGTTGCCCATGTGTGTGCGCACGGCGAAGTAGCGGCCAAATTCGGCGCGGCGCACGGCCTCGGCGCTCGGATGTTCTGGTGCGGTGCGGGTGGGGGTCTCGTCGTGCATGACGCCTGTGATCCTCTCTACGGCTTTTTTGACACTGGTGTATCGCTCTGCTGTGCCACCGGCCCCAAATTGTAGCACACGGCATGCGGATCCTTCTGGTACGAGCTCAGCCAACGCCACATAATGTCATAGTTTGATGCACAATCACTCGCTGATAGGCTACAATGGGCGGGACGCGGCAGTGCGGTTGGGGCGGCAGGCAACGGGAGGCAGGGTAGGATGGCTGAGCGGGAGCGGGCAGCAGTGCAGGTCGCGCGGCGCACATCAGCGATTTCCACACCCACTCGACCGGATGATCCGCCAAGTCTAGGAGCGTTCGCGCGCACAATGGTGCTGCTGCTGCTGGCGATCTGTGTCGTAGGGGTGGGGCCGCTACTCGTGGTGAATGGCCTCTTTGGGACGCTGCACGTGAACATGCCGCCGGTACCGGGACTCTCACTCTTTGCGCCGACCGCGACGGAGGCGACGGATCTCGCGCTGCCCCGCCAGGCATGGGCGGCAGTGCGGGTCAACGTGATGGCACACTCGGGCGGCTCTTCACAGGTTGCTACACTGGAGCCGGGCTTCCCCGTGACGATGACCGCCCATCAGAAGGCTGGCTCAACTGTGTGGTCGCGTATCACGTGGGAGGGGCCGACACATGCCAGCGGCGGCGAAGGGTGGGCACCTGACAGCGCGTTCGTCTCGTATGGCGGGCAGGGACGGCCGATAGGCGACGTTGGCGCGCTCTCGCCGCAGCTCATGGCGACTACCGCACCGTATGGCTCGAAGTTTGCCGCCGCGCTCTACTTCCCGGAGTCTGGTCAACTCTACCGCTCACGTGCCGATCAAGCATTCGCGCTGGGAGATGGCTTCCGCTCGGTGCTGCTGGCGGCGATCTTCACATGGAACGAGGAGCCGGGGCGACGCGTAGGGACTGCCGTCACGGCGTCTACCGCAGCCGGAATAGCACGTGACGATGCCTCCGCCGCATCCTTCGCCTATGGAGCTGTGGGAGATCAGGCTGGTATCAGCGCATACCTGACACGGGCTGGGATCGCGGGGATTCAGCCGGCGCAGGGAGACTGGCAGGGCGCGCAGGCAACGCCAAACGCATTATTGGAATTTTACACTGCTCTCGCTAGAAAGCAGATATTAAACGATACTGACCGCGCGACGGTAGCCGCGCTGCTTGGACACGTTACCTCGCCACTATCCACTCAGATGTCGGCGATTCTCTCGCCTGGAAACGGTGGCTTCTTTGTCATAGGAGTAGCGCAGGGTGCGGGCGGATGGACGATGAGCGTCTGCGCGATCATCGGGTTAGCGCATGGCTCTCGCATGGTGGTGGCGGCAGTCGTGCGCGATCAGCCAACACAATCCGCCGCCGAGGCAGGGTTTGTCGCGTTCTATCGTCAACTTGCCAAATTGATGTCCGCTGCATGACATGCTGGCACGTCTCCTCTCCTTGATAATGATGCGCTTTCGATGACTGGCGGCGTGCTGGATAGGAAGAAAGCACCGCGCGGCGATGATCTCAACCATTTCTCAATCGTGCCGTGCCCCAACGTCCGCCCAGGATGAGTAGACTGCTAGTGCGCCGCCACGCAAACTGAGACA
>DASVOW010000283.1:0-2992 GCA_036383155.1 Ktedonobacterales bacterium | reverse complement strand
CACGCGCTCGCCGACCCTTCAACGCCTCTATCTCCAATGCGATCCGACCGACGACATCGCCCACTGGCCGGATGAGCGCATTTGGGAAGAGCTCCAGCTCCGCCTCTCCGCCAACGACAACTGGCGCTTGATCGAGGGGCCGATCACGCAGAAGGGCATCGTCGCCATGCGCAGCTTCGTCATCGAGCCGATGCAATGTGGCAGGCTCTATCTGGCAGGCGACGCCGCGCACATCGTTCCACCCACCGGCGCCAAAGGCATGAACCTGGCAATCGCGGACGTGCGCGTACTGGCGCGAGCGCTCGCCGCCTACTCTGCTTCGGGGCGAATGGACCTGCTGAACGCTTACACCGCGAGTTGTTTGCGCCGCGTCTGGCGCGCGGAGCACTTCTCGTGGTGGATGACCTCGATGCTCCATCGCTTTCCCGAAGATGACGCGTTCCAGCAACAGATACAGCTTTCGCAACTTCGCTATCTTGCCAGCTCGCGCGCCTACGCAACCAGTCTGGCGGAAAACTACACCGGGCTGCCGTTCGACGAAGAACCGTAGAGCCATACCACACGCATGCCTTACCCAATGTTCACGGCCTGCTTCCAGTGGAGATGGGACGACCACAGGTGTACCATCGGGCCACTCGCGCATCGCACACTATGGCATCCACTACTGCGAGAGGCGACATACACGCACCTCCCGCGCTCATCTACTAACTGCCAACTCTCTGATGGCCCTACTTGGGCTGGTTACGCGGCTAAATTACACCCTCATCGTATAAGCGGGCCAGCTCAACGTCGTCTATGTGCAGCAATTCGCCGTAGATCTCGTGGTTATGCGCGCCCGGCTCCGCTGGGCCAGACCAGCGAATGCCACCGGGCGTCTCACTGAGCTTCGGCACGATCCCTGGCATCTCGATCTCGCCAATCTCCGGATCTTCGACGGGCTGGATCATTCCCCTGGCAAGAAACTGTGGGTCGTGCACAATGTCGGCGATTGAGTAGATCGGGCCAGCCGGCACGCCCGCCGTATTCAGCATCTCCCACAGGTCAGTCTTGTCGAATTGCACCGTCCAGGCGGCAATGATCTCGTCAAGTTCCGCCTGATGCTCACCGCGCGCCGTGTGCGTCGCGTATCGTGGATCGGTCGCGAGATCCGGCCGCTCCATCACCTGCATCAGCCGCTTAAAGACGTTGTCCTGATTCGCGCCGATCACGAGATAGCCACCGCCGCAGGTGGGGTAGACGTTCGATGGCGCCACCTTGGGCAGCACGTTGCCGGTTCGCTCGCGAACCGCCCCCGTGCGACCATATTCGGCAACGCTGCTCTCCATCATCGCGAAGACCGACTCTGTAATGGCCGAATCCACCACCTGACCGCGGCCCGTCAGCTCACGAAAGTGCAGCGCAGAGAGCGCGCCAATAGTAGCGAACATCGCAGCCAGTGAGTCTCCGATGGAGATGCCGATACGAGTCGGCGGCCGGTCTGGGAAGCCCGTAATGTGGCGCATACCGCCCATTGCTTCGCCGACAGACCCGAAGCTGGCGCGGTCACGATAGGGACCCGTCTGCCCAAAGCCGGAGACGCGCACCATAATCAGCCGGGGATTGATGGCCACGAGGTCGTCCCAGCCGAGACCCCAGCGTTCCATCGTGCCCGGGCGGAAGTTTTCGATCAGAATGTCGCTGACGCCCGCCAGCCGCTTGAGCAGCTTTTGTCCGTCGGCTGTGCGCAGGTTGAGCGTGATGCACTTCTTGTTGCGCGACTGGATTGGCCACCAGAGCGTGCGCCCATTGTAGCGATGCCGCCCCCACTCACGCATGGGATCGGGCATATCCCGAGCCTCAATCTTGATAACCTCGGCGCCAAGATCACCGAGCAGCCTCCCCGCGAACGGACCCGCGAGCAGCGAGCCGAGTTCGAGCACGCGCACGTCTTCAAGTGGGCCACGCATGCGGTGACTATCGAGCGTATCGCCGGCCTCATCTGTTTGCATCAAACGCCTTCGCCCTTCCTTCGCCCCTGGTCGACTATGAGGACATTCGTGTGTATTATTGCCTGATGCCCATCATAGTCGTCATGGCCGAGACGCGCTCGCCGTTGAGTCCGCCTCTCAGCTCACGGCAGATTTATACGTTGGTCGTCTCTGGAGCTGTCTCGCCTTGGACCGGCGCCGGCTCACCTGCGACGCCCACTCCCCGCCCCTGCGCGGCTGTGCCAGGAATGTAGCGCTCAGCATGACCTAGCGGTGTAAACGAGAAGAACAGCGGAATCAGGAAGGTCAGCACGCCGATGACAGCATAGACCAGCACCACATCATGTGTGCGCTCGATTGCCAGGCCACCGAGAAACGCTCCGACCGGGATGGCTGACCACGCCAGCACACCGGCGATGCTGATCACCCGGCCGAGCATCTCGTTCGGCACGATGGCCTGCCGCAGACTTCCAGTGTTGATATTGAAGAGGATGCCCAGGCCGGAGTTGATCGCCACCAGCACCAGCGCCGCCCAATAGAACTGCGTAAATGCCAGGGCAATTGTGAGCAGTCCATTGAGCATCAGCGCGCCCAGCGCCACCGTGCTAAAGCGCCAACGCTTGCGCAGCGGTCCCGCCGCCAGCGACAGGATCACCACCCCAATGCTCTCGGCAGAGAAGAGCCATGCCACCTGGGAATCTGTCGCATCCAGACGCACCTTGGCGAAAAACACAAGCTGTGTGGCGACGGTCGTGCTAACGAAATTGACCATAGCCATCATCGCCGAGATGTTGCGCAGCACAGGATGGCCGAGCACGTAGCGCAGACCCTCGACCACATCGCGCAGGATGCTCTTCTTCTCTCGCGGCTCACTGTCCACCGCATTAAAGCTGGTTCGCACCAAGCCGAGCGTGATCGCCGAAAAAAGGAACGAGGTCGCATCGATCAGCATGAAGGTCGGAATAGGCAGCAATGCTACCAACGCACCCGCCACAATCGGCCCGACGACAGCCGCCGCCGAGTAG
>DASVOW010000282.1:0-8086 GCA_036383155.1 Ktedonobacterales bacterium | reverse complement strand
AGGCGTAGGTAGCTCCCGTAATGGGCGCGATAGTAAGCCGAAGATGCTTGGTGTGAAGCGCTACGACGGCCAGTTTGTGCGTTCGGGGACGATTATCGTGCGCCAGCGCGGCACACGCTTCAATCCGGGCACAAATGTTGGTCTTGGTCGCGACTTCACGTTGTTTGCCACGACTGACGGCACGGTGAAGTTCGAGTGGGACAGCCGCACCAAGAAGCGCGTGAGCGTTCGCCCGCTTCCTGTGGCTGAGGCCGCCGCAGCGCCTGCCGCCGCAGCACCTTTTGTTGTGCAGGCGTAGCGGGGCAAAGATAGCGATACGGGAACGCTGGCGCTGGTCGTAGTGGCCTGCGATCAGCGCCAGAGGATGAGGCAGGGGCGCGCACGCGTCTCTGCCTCATGCCGCATTTAAATTGGCAATTGTGCGAGCACTATTACACAACTTCACCTCTTGTGATAGCGTACATGGCATAGTGATTGTGGCATAACAAAAGTAGTGGCACGAAGCGGCACGTCCTCGAGAGTGCGCATGCTTCTTGCTACAGTAGTACATTCAGGTATCTGATGCGCTTCTATGGCATGTATCAGCCAAACACTGTTGCATGTACACAGGCGTGGTGATATAGTGCGCTTCAACGAGCATGAGTACGATGTTCTCTCATGAATATAGCAGTACCGAGGCGGAGCGCCACATATAGACAGCAGCAGTGATGGGGCGTACACCATCGCTGTACAACTTGCGACGAGAGGGAGGGCAGTATGTCGCTGCGCCTCATTGCAGCTTCGAAAACCGATGTCGGACGTATGCGCGAGCAGAACGAGGATTCGTTCTACGTGCATCTGGTTGAGAATGACCAGGCGTCAGGCCTATTTGTCGTGGCAGATGGCATGGGCGGCTATCACGCGGGTGAGGTCGCCAGCAAGATCGCGGTCGACACGATCAGTGCGGAGCTGGAGAGCGTGCTACGCCCAACCAGCGCCCAGCCGACAGTGCGGCTGAAGGGCAAACGTAGTCGTGGACAAGAGAACCACACGAAAAAGGGTGCGGAAGAGGAGCGCGACGCCGAAGATCCCGGCAAGACGCGCCCGCTAGAGGCGGATGAGAAGGAAGCTGTAGAGGCGGCGAGCGAGCAGGCTGGCGCTCCATCGGCCACGCAGCACCTCAATGAATCGGTGGTTATCGAGCATTATGCTGAGAAGTTGCGTAGCGCGGTCGAGCAGAGCAGCGAGGTGATTGTTGCGTATGGGCGGCAGCATCCTGAGGCTGCGGGCCTGGGCTCGACGGTGACTGCGGCTTTGATCATCGGGGAGCGCGCGTTCATTGCCAATGTGGGCGACAGTCGTACCTATCTGCTGCGCGATGGCAAGCTCGAACGCATCACGACCGATCACTCTCTCGTCGAGCGGCTGGTGGAGGCGGGGCAGATCGAGCGTGCGGAAGTGTACGATCACCCGAACCGCAACCTGATCTATCGCTCGCTGGGTGCAGGCAAGGCTGAGGTGGATGTGGATATCTTCGCCGAGAAGCTGCTGCCGGGTGATCAGGTGTTGCTTTGCTCGGATGGCCTGTGGGATATGGTGCGCGACGGGCAGATCGAGAGCATTCTGAACGAGGTTTCCGATCCGGTGGAGGCTTGTGATTTGCTGGTGCAGCGCGCTAACGAGAACGGCGGCGAGGATAACATTACGGTGATCCTTGTGCGCTGCGTCGAAGGCTAGAGGCACCGCATTATGGGCCTGCCGCTGGGTATCGTGCTTGCGCGGCGCTATCGTGTGCTTGCCCAATTGGGTGAGGGTGGGATGGGCAGCGTCTACAAGGTGGAGGACACTGCCCACCGGAGCCGTGTGTTCGCTTTGAAGGAACTGCTCGACGATAGCACCGCATCGCCTGAGGATGTCGCGTGGGCGAAGAAGCGTTTTGACGACGAGATCGAATTGATGCGCCGCCTGACGCATCCGCGCATCCCCGCATTCGTGGAGAGTTTCTACGACGGTGGGCGGCGCTATTTTGTCATGGAGTATATTCCGGGCGAGACGCTGGAGCAGCGTCTGGAACGGACGCATGGGGCGCTGCCGGAACGTGATGTGTTGCGCTGGATGATGGGCATCTGCAATGTGCTGACGTATCTGCATGAACAGCGGAAGCCGATTATTGTGCGTGACCTCAAACCGGGCAACATCATGGTCACTCCGAGTGGCGACGCTCGCCTGATCGATTTTGGCATCGCTCGCACCTATAAGCAGGGACAACGCACCAATACCGAGAACCTGGGCACGATGACCTACGCCTCTCCGGAACACCTGGGCAAGACGCAGACCGATCCGCGCTCGGATATCTATAGCCTCGGCGCGACGATGTATCACCTGCTCACCGGCCATGAGCCGGTCCCCTTGCAGACCCCTGCGCCAGGGTCCCTACGCCGACTGCAGCCGTCTCTCGGCGCGGCGACTGAAGATGTGATCATTCGGGCGATGCAGATTGATCCGCAGCGGCGCTTCCAGACGGCAGCCGAGATGCGGGATGCGATTGGACGCTGCCTTGATGCTATGGCCGTCGTGGCGGCTCCCGCTGCTCCATCGCCGGGTGGCAGCCGCCAGAATGCGCCTGTAGTGTTGCCACGCGGCGCGGGTATGTCTCCGGCGGCTCCGGCATCTCATGCAGCCGCACCTGCTCCCGCGAAGCGCGGCGGCGCCGCAGCGCCGCCGGTGGGGCGTATCTGCCCGAGCTGCGGCTATGTCAATCGCGCGAATGCGAGGTTTTGCGCACACGATGGGGAGCCGCTGGTGGCGGGCGCGCAGCGCGTGGCGCGGGCGGTGCCTGCCACGGCGGTGGTGCCTGCGCTTGGTAGCACCGCTGAATTGCATGTGCAGCGCGCGACAGAATCGTTCTCGGCTGGCCGCTACTCCCAGACGATAGTGCAGTGTGCGCAGGCGATAGCGGCAGGACGTGCTACCTATGATGTCCATTTGATGCAGGCGCAGGCATACACCGCGGTGGGGCGGTTCGCCGAGGCGGCAGGCGCGTTTGCGCAGGCAGCGGCACTGCGCCCAACCGCCGAAGCGTTGTCGCGCGAGGGGGTGGCCTGGCGCAAGGCAGGCGATCTAGGGCAGGCGCAGATCGCCCTGACACGGGCGCGAGCGCTCGATCCACGCGATGCGGAACTGGCATATCAACTTGGCATGGTATGTGTGGAACTAGGGCAGCTTGCACAGGCCGAGGGGGAACTGCGCGACGCACTCACGCTGCGGCCTGACGATGCGCCGACGCTGGTGGGCCTGGGGCGGATCGCGGCCGCACGCTCGCAGCTTGACGACGCGCTAGCCTTATTTGATAGGGCACGGATCGCAGATCCGAAGAACGCAGATGCACGGCTGGAGCGTGGCAGGGTGTTGCTGGCGCGGCAGCGTCCGAGCGAGGCGATCCCTGTGTTGGAGGAGGCGGCTCGTCTGGCGCCAGGCTCCGTAGAGGCGCATACGCTGCTGGGCGTGAGCTATCACGCGGTGGGCCGGCGGACGCAGGCACGGCAGTCGCTACAGCGCGCTGTCGCGCTCGACGCGAACGCGGCTGAGGCGCGGCGGCTGCTGAAGCAAGTGTAGCGAGGGAGAGCGGGAGACTTCTCCCTGCCCCTCGCTACGCTCTACGGCTGCTCCGGTCCCATTGCCTCGCTTGCGCGGTCTGTCCTCCCTCGGGAGTGTGGGAGAGGGGCGTGCGGGGTGAACGGTGCGTCTTGGGGTGATGGCTTTCGAGGAATGTTGTTACGAGACATCGTGGCATGTTGAGCATGCTTGCATGTATATGTCGTGCTGTCATGTCATCTTTCGATACGTGAAGATGTGGAGGTATCTATGGTGGAGTGCATTCAGTGTGGCGCGACGATACGCGCCGGCGCACGCTTTTGCAATGTCTGCGGCGGGCGCCAGACACCGCAGGATGCATCAGCACCTCCCGTCGAACAGCAGATGGCTGGCGACATGAGCACGCCGTCTGGAGCGTCTGACGCCGGTGGGTCGTCCGTGGGTACTGGTGAGGCGAGCGAACCTGAAGCGAGTGGCGGACGGCTCAAGCGTCCGCCCCGCGTCGAACGCACGGGTGATGGGCAACAAGGAGCAGGTGGCGACGGGAGGCGGATGGTGGCAACGGCAGTGCTGCCGGAGGATGTGGGTGCCGAGGTAGCGCGGCTGGCCGGAGGCGCATTGCCGGATGTGGCAGAGTCGTCATCATCTGCGGCCGACGCAGGTGATGTCACAGAGGCGCCCGGGGTGCCTGTGGAGGAGGCTGAGACTGTAGAGTCCAGCGCGGTCAGGCCATATCCTGCGACGTCGCCGCTGGAGTATCGCGGCAAGCCAAGCGTCCCCCTGCCGGAGACGACGGCTTTGGCGAACGGTGTGGCGCATGGCGATGCGCCGGTGTGGCAGCCGGACGGGCTGCCCTGGCCGCTGCCCGCCAGCATGATTCTCGGGGGACGTTACCGGATCGAGGCGCTCGTCAGCGCGGCGCCAAACGAGCGTGACGGCGAGAACGTCTATCGCGTCAGCGACCTGCAAGGGTATGAGCAGTGTTGGTCGTGCGGCACGAGCTATGGCGGGTCAGGCGCATCTGATCGCTTTTGCCGAGAGTGCGGCGCGGATATGCTGGCGCGCGAGTTTGTGATGTATGAGCGGTACATCGCCGACGGGGAGGATGCGGGCGAGCTAGCGCCAGCCGCCGACACGCAGGATGGTGGCGGTGGGACTTCGACGGCGGAGGGCGGCTCCGTCGAGCTTGGGACTGCCGATGAGGCGAGCGAAGCCACGGGCGAGACGACGGAGAAGCGCAGCTTCACGCAGGGCAGGCGGGCGTATCGCGTGCTGCCGCACGATGCCGAGCCGTCGTCGTTTCCTCAGGGGGCGCGCATTCTGATTGGCGCGGCGACTGATGTGGGGCTCTCGCGCAGTGGCGAGCGCAACGAAGACAGCCTTGCGGCACTGGTGCTCAATATGGGGCATGACTCGCACTTGCAGCCGCTGGCGCTCGGCATCGTGGCGGACGGGCTGGGGGGCCATGCGAATGGTCAGGATGCCAGCCGACTGGTGACGCGCGTGCTTGTCGAGCACATCGTTCAGACGGCGGCGCTGCCGTTGATTGGGCTTCCCGCCGATGCGCAGGCGACGGCAGATGGGCTGGATGCGGTGTTGTTGGAGGGCGCGCGGCTGGCAAATGGCGCGCTCTGTGCTGCTAATAGCGAGGCAAACGCGGATATGGGCTCAACGCTGGTGGCCGCGCTCCTCTTCGATGACACGGCGTATGTGCTCAACGCGGGCGATAGCCGGGGCTATCTTCTCGACGGCGAGCAGTTTCGCCGCATCACCACCGATCACTCGCTGGTGGAGCAACTGATCGCCGGGGGGCTCGTCACACCGGAGGAACGCTACAGTCATCCGCAGCGCAACCAGATCTATCGCAGCCTGGGCGATGAGCCGGAGATGCAGTTTGATCTCTTTACGCAGAAGCTCCAGCCGGGCATGCGTCTGTTGCTCTGCTCGGACGGCTTGTGGGAGATGGTGCGTGACGATGAGCTGAAGCGCATCCTGGGCGAGGCCGGCAACCCACAGGAGGTGTGTGACGAGCTGGTGCGGGTAGCCAATCAACAGGGCGGCGAAGATAACGTCACCGCTGTGGTGATCGAGGTGCATGCGTGAAACGAGATGATTCGCGACGTGACACTGCGCAACAAAATATGCGATTGTTCGTACTGGCGAATAGATGTTCGTTTCGCACGTATCGACAAGCATAGAGGAGCCATCGGCTATGTCCGGGGAAGTGTCACTTATTTGCCAAATGGGGCGCGATCGCATGGCCGTCACGGGCGGAAGCCAGATGGCATATGTGCTGATTGAGGCGCGCCCCAGCGCCACGACGGCGCAGACGCGCATGCCGCTCAATTTTGCGCTCGTGCTCGATCATTCCGGCTCGATGAAGGGGCCGAAGGTGAAGGCGGTGAAAGAGGCTGTCAAGCTGCTGATCGATCATATGGCGCCTAATGATATCGTCTCGGTCGTCATCTTCGACGACAAAGTGCAGGTGGTAGTGCCCGCGCAGCCAGCAACTGATAAGACCGGGCTCAAGGCCATGGTCGACGGCATTCGCGATGGAGGCGGCACGGCGATGTCTTTGGGCATGAGCGTGGGCCTGACGGAGCTGCGCAAGTATGCCTCGCCGAATATGGTCAACCGCATGATCCTGCTGACGGACGGCGTGACCTATGGCGACGCGGATCGCTGCCGCCGCATCGCCGACGACGCGGGAGCTTCGGGTATCGGTATCTATCCGCTGGGCATCGGCGCAGATTGGGACGAAGACCTGCTCGACAATATCGGGCAGCGCAGCAGCGGCATGCCGGCGGAGTTTATTCGCCGCCCGGATGACGCGCTGGGTATTTTCGAGAAGCAACTGCAGAGTGCCGCCGCCGTCAGCGTGCGCGGCGCCCAACTGACAGTGCGCCTGCCCGCGGGGGTCGCGCCAAAGAAGGCCGTCAAGGTGTTGCCGCTGATCAGCGAGCAGAGCCAGAATACGCTCTCCGACCGGGAGACGGTGGTGTCGCTGGGCGACATCGAGCGCACCGCGTCGCAGGCTGTGCTGTTGGAGCTGTTGGTCGAGCCGAAGCCAGCGGGCACGTTCCGTATCGCGCAGGCTGAGCTGAGCTATGATGTGCCGGGGCATGGTCAGGAGAAGGTGCGCGCCGATGCAGTGGTGACGTTTACCACTGAGACTATCTCGCCGGAAGAGGGCAATCCGGTCGTGTTAAACTATGTGGAGAAGGCCAACGCGCACCGGCTGGTGACGCGCGTGCTGGACGAGTATAAGAAGACCGGCAAGGCCACCACGAGGCTGCATCCGAATGTGACGCGCATTCTCGATCCGGAGACGCAGCGCCTGCTCGAACAGGTATCGGCGGGCGGCAGCCTCTCGTCTGAGGATGTGAAGACCATCGGGAACAAGACGCGCAAGCTGACGCAGCGGTTCGAGGAGTAGTGGACGACCAACCCATGACCTATCAAGCTGAGATGGGTGATCGAGGAGGATATCAGACAATGAGCATTCGTTGTTCACAGGGGCACGAAAACCCGGATGGCTCGGCGTTTTGCGACGAGTGTGGCGAGCGGCTGACGGGCCAGAGCGGTGTCGCCGTGGCCGATGTGCAGCAGCCGATTGCCACGCCAGCCCCGGCCCCTGCCGCGTCGCCCGTAGCGGTGGCCGCCGCGCCCAAGCTGATCGTGCAGGCCGACAATGCCACCTTTGATCTGGCTGGCAAGAGCGAGGTGCTGATCGGACGAGAGGATCCCATCAGCAACATCTATCCCGATATCGACCTGACGCCTCACGGCGGCGAGGAGGGCGGTGTCTCGCGGCTGCATGCCAAGCTGTTCATCAACAATGGCCAGTATCTGGTCGAGGACCAGAACAGCACCAACTTCACGTTCATCAACCGCCAGAAGCTGGCACCCAAGACGCCGACCCCGATCAAGGATGGCGACGAGCTGCGCCTGGGCCGAGTGATCATGAAGTTCCAGACGGCGTAGCGGTGCGGCACGACAAGTAGCAACGCGATCGCTTGAGATGAGCGCCGGGAAACCGGCGCTTGTTTCTTCTGCATGGGTATTCGACGTATTCTTCAAGAGCCAAGAGCCAAGAGCCAAGAGCCAAGAGCCAAGAGCCGCACGGCATATCCTGGAGTTGGCTCTTGTGTGCATTGTGGGCGGCTGAGATGGGTCATATACTGAGGGCGCTCGGCGCAATAGGCGCGGGTGCAGTGGTGCTGGGCGAACATGGCGAAGCGGAGCGTGGCAGATGAGTGAGACGACGCCGATTCGCATCTTGCTGTGCGAGGATCAGACGCTTATGCGTGAGGGTCTGCGTACGGTTCTGGAGCTCGAACCGGGCTTCCAGGTGGTGGGTGAAGCGGCGGATGGTGCGGAGGGCGTGCGTCTGGCGGAAGAGGTGTGACCTGATATTGTGCTGATGGATGTGCAGATGCCCCGACAGAACGGCGTGCAGGCGACGGCGGCGATTAAGGCACGCGGTCTGCCGGGCCGTGTGATTATCCTCACG
>DASVOW010000281.1:0-6008 GCA_036383155.1 Ktedonobacterales bacterium | reverse complement strand
CTTTGATCGATGGGTAGGCTGTGGCGAGGCCGGGTGCCGATTCCGGCACAGTAAGACCAGCTTGCGCAAAGCTCCAATGCACAAGCCCCACGCAGCTAAAACCAGCCTTTGGTGTATCTCCGTAATTGGCATAGCGTCCGCCAACCTGGCTCATCGCCGCCTTGACCACAGCAGAGGCCTGCGGTCCCAGTCCATACACATCACTGCGCGAATGCATCCCCAATACGCCGGCAGTGGCCTGTGGAGCCCCGAGCGAGCCTGCGGCCGCCTGCGTCTGCCCAGTCGCTGGCGGATTCATCGCGGCGAATGCTCCACCACGATAGGCCAGCAGAAGCACTGCAGCGACGAGTCCCACGGCGATCGTCGCCACTGCTTGTGGACGCATCTTCGGTATCTCCGGCAGTGTAGGGAGTTTTCGCATCGGTGCGCGCATCCTTCTCCTCGGTGGTGCTCGGGTGTCTGCAAGTGTTCATCCAGTATAGCGAGTAGGAAGTTGTCTGTCACCGAATGCGCATGTCCCTAGCTCCAAAATCCTAGAGCACAGCGTTTTCTTCTATCGTGCGCAGGATGCCTTGGGCGAGGCGACGAAGCGCATCGGACAGCTCAGGCGGATGCCGCACATGCATCGGGCAGCCCAGGCCTACAAGAAAACGCGCGGTATGGTCGAGGTCGCGATCATAGGCGCGCAGGACCACTCCTTCTTGCGTCTCCTCCAGCGTCGCAAATTGCGCCGGCACCGACCTGTACACCTGCTCGAGCGTTGTCTCAAGCAGCACCTCGACGAGCCAGCGATCGGGAATGGCGGCGAACGCCTGGATAGCGTAGCCCAGACTGTCAAAACGCTCCGGTCGGGTGAAGCGCTCCTCACCCGCTTGGAGCTGCACGATGCGGTCGAGCCTGAAGATGCGTATGGCGCCTCGCAGATGACAGTAACCGACAAGATACCAGCGTCCATCGCAGTATGCGAGCCCGTAGGGGTCGACCGCGCGGTCGGTCGTGCTGCCATCTGCGATATCTCTTGCCTGGTAGCGCAGCCGCACGCGATGACCCTGCTGGGCCGCGCTGCTCAGCATCAGCACGTTCCGCGCCGCCGGCATGGTTGGCGCGATTGCCTCAGAGACGCGCAGATCGGCATTTCCCACGTCAATCACTACCGTCTGCCGCACTGCCTGAACCCGTTCACGCAGCGCCAGCGGCAGCACACGCTCCACCTTCGCCAGCGCTCCCTCGATAGCCGGCACCGCATCACCCAGTCCAAGCCCGCGTGCTGCGAGCAAACCGAGCGTCACCGCCAGCGCCTCGTCGTCGCTCAGCATCAATGGCGGCAACTTGAAGCCAGGACGCAGCCGGTAGCCACCATACCTGCCGCGCTCCGCCACAATGGGGATGCCGATATCTTGCAGCGTCGTGATATACCGTCGCACACTGCGCGTGTTGACGTTCAGCCGCTCAGCCAGTTCGACTGCCGTAATGCTGGAGCGCGCCTGCAACAGATCGAGCGCCGTGAGCAATCGCATCGCTGGTGTCGCCATAATCGTATTCCTTGATCGAGCAACGAATCTAGATTTCACTATACAGTCACGCTGCGATCTTGACATTAATACAAGCAAATCTTATCATTGGAACAAATCAACTCTTTGCGCTCTCAAAGATTCGCCGCGAGCAACAGGTGATTGGTGAACGGGCGGCAGTCTCTCGGTGCGTGACGTAGGGCGATGGAGTAAAGGCAGGATATTGTGCATCCATTCACGTGCGCGCTTGTCAGTTCTGGGACGGCGGTTGTGCATCGGAATCGGAGGGATGTGATTGCGAAAGGTGAGTGCAAGTGCCAGCCCCACAGCGTTGTAGCGCGTGATTGTATTGTTCATGCCTGCCACACGAGTGGAGGAGGGTCATAGACGTGACAGATAGTGGGAGTGTACCAAGGCTGCATCAGAGGAAATATACGTACAGACGCGATAGTGCCCCTGTACATCCGAGTGGGAAGGACGAGTGCCCCGCGCAATTCCAGGAGGTTATCGGTATGGCTGGATCTGTCACAGAAGACCGTATAGACTTCGATAGCTTCGGCGACATGTTGACGTATTTGCGGCAAACCTACGGGGCTCGTACAGGTCGTGTAGGACGCGGTCTGCCCAAAGTGAATTTGACCGCTCTTTCACTTATAGATTGCCTGACACAGCATGGGTATCCGATTACGAGTGGCGCATATAGTCTTCTGGAACAAGGAAAAACTCTGCCTAAGAATCCGCAGCGCTTCTTCGAGGCCGTATGCACCTGTTTAGCAATCGATAGTTCCGACAAGTATTGGACCTTGCTCCGATACCAATACATGTACGATATGATGGCTCGCAGCGTAAATCGGGAGTTCGCGGACAGATATGCTCCCAGGGGACAAAGAGCTCTGGAGATGAGCCGGCCTCGGCAAGTCGTGTGACTCTTTATCCTGCTGAGGCAAGCGTCTCAGCACGTGTACAGGAAGAGATCTCGGTGGCTTCCGGCTGTGTTCTGAACGAGTGAGCAAATTAAGACCACTCCCGTCGCTTGACGCTATAACGTGCCGTCTGCTATATTGAGCACTGTATCCGCTTGTTTTGTGATGCAACGGGAGAGGATCCCAACGATGGGACGGGTTATACCTCACCTCGGACGCGCTCTCAAGGATTGGCACAATTACCAGTCGCCCAGGTCTACGTACGAGTGGGCATTTACTTTGCATTACGCGGGTTTCATGGATACCAGCGACATCGCCGAGGTCGAAGCCGTACTGGAAGCAGCTATCAACTGGGGTGAGTGGGAAATGGATGATCCCTTAAGTGCGGCGAATGAATTTCTCACTGCGGCTAAGCATACCCTGATTCACGACGCGACGGATAAAGTGCTGCATGAGGCGGTCGCCAAAGCGCTGTATGACGAACTGTCTCTCCTCATTGGCACGTACACGTTCCCCTGATTGCTGGAAAATAGCATACTGGTGTCGTGTAGCTCAAGGCATATCCCCGGCCGACGCCGCTAGACCTGTACGACCATATCACGGCCCGCGTATCGCTCGCACTATCACAAAAGAACTGCACTCCCTCAACCATCCGCACTATATGATGGAAAAGACTGAATCTAACTCTTCTTTAGACTATTCTTGACAAACACTAAAATATATTTCATATTGTAATTAGACTATTAACAGTCATTATCGACTTGAGTGGATCAGGTGCGTCGTCCCTTTACGGCAGAGGTAATAGGCCTATCGGTAAGTATTCAGGCGAAACGTGGTGGTAGAGCAACGGCAATGGAAAGGGTGTCAATATGCCTTTCGACAGGAACAACATCATGCAAGAGATACAGGCGGTTATGGAGAAGGTCACTAGACTCGTCGCCGATGCTCAACGCGCGCGCGCAATGGATCGCGCAATGGATGCGGTCATAATCCAAGTGAACCAAATGACGCAAACCATCTTGCCGCTGTTTGCACAGCTTGCCAATGCTCCGGTATGGACGATGCTCTCGCAGGTGGTACAGGATGCGGCAGTCCAAATGGTAGAGGAAGAGGCATTCGGTCCATGCGAGGCGGCAAAGCCAGCACGCCATGTGCTTCAGGCGTTGGAAACCATCGAGCGCGGCGGTGCAGAGCTTCGACGCTGGTCAGGCGACGAACGCTTCCAGTTGAAAGCGCCCCAGCCATCTAAGACGTTTATAAATTGGCTGTTGCCTCAGCCGCAGCAACACATCAGTGTGCCCGTAGCTGAGATCGTCGAGCAGCTGGCCTATCTGATGGGCTTGCTGAGTATGGCGGGGCAGGAGGCACATCTTGCCTCTCAAACCATCATGCACGTACGCGACCCGCGCTTGCGCATTGTGTCAGAGCACACACAATCCAATTTACCCCAGATCGAACCGCAGGAGTTCTTTATCCCACTGCCGACAGGTCAATATGTCTCTGCCAGAGATAAAGGGAGCGATCTGCTCGAATGCCTGGATCAGTTTGGCCAGTTCTTGAACTACGCAGCGCAGCGCGGACGGGAGCGTATCCGGAGCGCAAGCATCGACGACAAGGCATTTAGCCCGGGAGTGGTCGCTGCGGAGGCCATGGCCGTCATGAACATTGTCAAGAATGGGCTATCGACCTGCAATGCCTTGGCTATTGTCGCTATACAGTATATCGGTGATTCAGTCGTAGCCCGATAGGCTCACTGCTTCTTCGGTGATCCATCACGCTCAGACGCACTTGTCTCCAACCTGACACGTGCAGCTGAGCGTGTTTTCGAAAAATGCGCCCCTGACGAGGGAGAGAGGTGTTGCCCTCCCTCCTTAATGCCGCGCATGGCTCTCGCCAACCCCGGCTTCTTTCCTAGGCTTTGGTAATCGGCGATGTGGCGTGGGGTGTAGCAGCATGGTATACTTGAATATGGTGACCCAGCGGCTGGACGTGCATGGCTCCCGCACAATAGCTGTGCAGTCGGCACGGGGCGCGCTGGCCTTATCCGCGCTTCATGGTGCATCCTGCCCGACCTATTTGCATCGTTGTATGCATTTCTGGCTCGCATTCATAGGCGGCGGCAAACAGAGCATGTCGCGCGGAGCCTACGGCGCATTTCAATCATATACGTAGACGCGGCGCCGCACACCGTCAACTCTCGCTCCCACTCTCATACAGTCGAGTCGGGTAATTGCTGAGTGGATGTCGGCGCCACGAAAGGGTCAATCAGCATGTTCACCCCGGAAACACCTCTGGACCTGGATCCGGATGCGGGTCTCGTTGAACGCTATTTTTCTGAGGAAGCCGAGCCCGACTGGTACAAGACAAATATCCCTTGCCAGGTTGGATGCCCGGCGCATACCGACGTCGCCAACTACATCGGGCTGATCTCTCAGGGCCGCTTCGACGAGGCGTACGTCCTTAATCGCCAGTGCAACGTGGTGCCTGGGGTCCTCGGGCGCACGTGCGCCCGTCCGTGCGAGCCGGTCTGTCGCCGCAACAAGATCGACGGCAAGCAGGTATCCATCTGCTGGCTGAAGCGCTCGGCGCACGATCATCGCCAGTATCGACACCTGCCCGAGCGTCCAAAGGTCACCAAGGATAAGACAGTTGCCGTCATCGGCGCTGGCTCAGCTGGTGTGGCCGCCGCGCGTGAGCTGGCCGAGCGTGGTTACCCCGTCACCATCTATGATCTCTACCCCGCTCCTGGCGGCATGATGGTCGGGGGTATCCCTGTGTGGCGTCTGCCACGCGAGGTGACGCAGGAAGAGGTGGACGAATATCTCGATGCGCTAGGCGTCGAGGTGAAGCTCAACACCACCGTCGGCAAAGATGTACAACTCACCGACCTGCTGCACGACTTCAATGCCGTCTATATCGCTGCCGGCTGCATGCTCTCCAATCCGCTGACCGACGCCAACAATAAAGATGTGAAGGGTGGGCATCTCCACGGTGTAATGCCTGGCCTACCCTTCCTGGAGAAGGCCAACTTCGGTGAGCCGGTCTTTGTCGGCAAGCGCGTCGCCGTACTGGGCGGTGGCTTCACCGCTATGGACTGCTGCCGCTCGTGCATGCGCATGGGCGCGGAAAAGGTCTACGTCGTGTACCGCCGCTCTAAGGAGGAGATGCCCTCCGACGAGTATGAGGTGGACGAGGCGATGCTGGAGCACGTCGAGTTTATCTACCTCGCCTCACCCGTGGAAGTGGTCAGCAACGACGACGTCCACGTCAGCGGCCTCAAGCTTGTCCGTAACCGCCTGGGTGACCCCGACGCCAGTGGGCGCCGCAAGGCCATTCCCGTGCAGGGCTCCGAATTCGTGCTGGATGTGGACACTGTGATCTCGGCGTTTGGCCAGTATGCCGACACATCCTGGATTCCGGCACAAGAGCTCAATCTCGAAGTCAATAGGTGGGGCATTCCGCTGGTCGATCGCGACACCTGGATGACGAGCTACCCAGGCCTCTTCGCCGGTGGCGACTTCACCGAAGGCTCACGCAACCTGATCTCCGCCATCGCCGATGGGAAGGATGCCGC
>DASVOW010000280.1:0-3400 GCA_036383155.1 Ktedonobacterales bacterium | reverse complement strand
CGCGAAACCTATCCGCCCGTTGACGACTGGACTGCGGATAGCGCGGCCTTCACCACGGCACTGGCGGCGGCAATAGACGCTTCACCCGCGCCGTAGATGTGCGCAAAGACAGAGACAGAGAGAGCAGGGATTCAACGAATGGGCACTCGAGCACGCTGCCGCCTTGTGAAGCTAACAGCCAACAGAGTTCTCAAGCGCTTTCTTTCAACCGGAGCACCAGGCGCGCCCGACGCTACTCCTCGCTCGGGAGTGCGCCCCTGGCGATGGTGCGGGCAATGACGACGCGCTCCGGATAATCGCTGAAGATGCCATCCACGCCCCACTCGATCAGGTGGCGGATCGTGCCCCAGCGATTGGCGGTCCAGACGTTCACGTGCAGCCCCGCGTCGTGCGCGCGGCGCACCAGATCGCCCGTCACCAGTCCGGCGCCGGGGTGGATCGCCTCGGCGCCCATGTCAATCGCGGGTGCCAGCATATCGCGCCGCCGCCACGCCCGACTGCCATACAGCGCGCCGACGCGCAGCCAGGACAGCCGCTCTTTGAGCACGCGCACGGCGGGATGGTCGAACGACGAGACCAGCACGCGCACGCGAAACGCCTCATCCAGCCCACGCAACACCGGCTCGACCGCTTCAGCCGTGGCAATAGACTCTGCCAGCGACTCGCCCTTGATTTCGAGATTGATGCCGCCGCCGCGTCTGTGCACGAGGGCGAGCGTCTCGTCGAGCGTGGGGATACGCTGCGGCAGGCGCGCTGCGCGTCCCGCGTCGAGCATGCGCAGCTCCTCGAAGGACAGGTGGGCGACGAGTCCAGCGCCGTTCGTAGTGCGGTTGACGGTGCCATCGTGAATGATGACAAGCTGCCCGTCGCTGCTGCGCTGCACATCGCACTCGATGGCATCCGCGCCGACATCAAACGCCAGATCGAAGGCCAGCAGCGTATTTTCCGGGGCATAGGCGCGTGCCCCGCGATGGGCATAGCAGACGACACGGCGCGTGTGGGGGGAGCCCACCTGCTCAGGTGGCCGCAGTTGTGAGGTACTGGATTGCCCGGCCGGCTCGCGTGTCTCCTGCATTGCCGCTCCTTCCATTCGATGTATGCTCCCGCTGGCAGGCTGGCGAGCGCATGCTGCTCAAATCCATAGCATCGCTCGAACACCAATTATATGCCATGTGGTGCGCAAGAAAGGATATCCTCGGTGTTGACGCCCCACGGTCCGGGACGGCTACAAGCCGCGCCTCCTCCAGTGAGCATATCGTGCGCGCGACCCCAGGCGTATCGCGCCGCATTTGCGATACAATAGAACATGGTCGCGCCGGGCTGCCAGAGTAGAAAAGAAGCACAGATGCCCGCGCGGCGCCCAACACTCGTACTTGCTGGCTTCCCCGCAATGGCGCAGGGCGAGCCGGTCATCACATCAGAGAAGGATGGTACGTCGAGATGCGCAGCAAAGTGACCGTCGTCGGTGCAGGTAATGTAGGCGCGACGCTCGGCCAGCGCGTGGCCGAGCGCGATTACGCCGATGTCGTGTTGGTAGATGTGATCCCCGATATGCCCCAGGGCAAGGCGCTCGATATCCTCGAATCCGGCCCCGTGCTGGGCTTTGATTCGCTCGTCATCGGCACCAACGGCTACGACGAGACGGCGAATTCCGACGTCGTCGTCATCACGTCCGGCATCGCGCGCAAGCCGGGCATGAGCCGCGACGACCTGATCCGCACCAACCAGGGCATCGTGACACAGGTAACGCAGGAGATCGCCAGCCGCTCGCCCAACGCAATCCTCATCTGCGTCACGAATCCGCTCGATGCGATGGTCCAGCTGGCGTACAAGGTCAGCGGCTTCCCCAAGCAGCGCGTGCTCGGCATGGCTGGCGTGCTCGATACCGCCCGCTTCCGCACCTTCATCGCGCAGGAGCTCGATGTCTCGGTGCGCGACGTGCAGGCGTTCGTGCTCGGCGGTCACGGCGATACGATGGTGCCGCTGGCGCGCCTCTCGTCGGTCGCCGGCGTCCCCCTGCCGCAGCTCATCCCCGCCGACCGGCTTGCGCAGATCGTCCAGCGCACGCGCGACGGTGGCGCCGAGATCGTCAACCTGCTCAAGCAGGGCAGCGCCTATTACGCGCCCTCGGCCTCGGTGCTGCAGATGATCGACTCGATCCTGCTCGACAAGAAGATGATCATGCCCTGCTCGGTCTATCTTGAGGGCGAGTATGGCATCAACGGCCTCTTCGTCGGCGTGCCCGCCAAGCTGGGCGCCAAGGGCGTCGAGCAGATCATCCAGCTTGAGCTGCGCGACGACGAGCGCGCGCAGTTGCAAAAGTCCGCCGACTCGGTGCGCGAGCTCATCGGCGTGATGGGCCTCTAAGCGCACCCCGCCTCTCATACATGTGAATAATCGCCGCGTGGCCGCCTGGCGCGCGGCGTTCGCTTCGTCGGTGAACGCCGCTCATTGACACGTCCACAGGCCCACACATATACTGTTACAGACTCCATCCGCACGCATACGCGCAATTGCGTACCGCGTGTGGGTAAGATGTCGGGTTGGGTGTGCAGCGCCGGTGGCACGCTGAGTCAGCGGGCGATTGGCGATATTGCTAGGAAGAGGCGCATGAGCGGTCCAGGTGGAACATCAACAAAGCGCGACCAGCGGCGAGATACGCGGCGCGCGCAATTTCAACAGCGGCAGGCCGAACGAAAACGGGCGCGCGAGCGACAAATACGCACCCAGCGCATCCGCCGCTATAGCATCATCGGCGGTGGCATTCTCCTCATTGCTGTTGTGGCATTCTTCGTCGTCAATGCGGTGATCAATGCGGGCAAGCCCCACACGCATACTCAGTACACCACGCCGGCATCAGGCGATGCGCGCGAGGGCCTGAGCTGCCTTGGCACCGAGGGCCTGGCCGAACACTTCCATGTCTACCTGGCGATCTACGCGAATGGACAGCAAGTGCAGGTGCCGGCCAATACCGGCATCGTGCCGCAGAATGGTGGCACTTCGGCGTGCTTCTATCAGCTACACGTCCACGGCGATCCAGGTGATGACAACATCATCCACATCGAGTCACCCACCAAGGACCCCTTCACGCTCGGCCAGTTCTACGCCATCTGGGGGCAGACGCTGACCAAGACGCAGTCGGGCGACTACAAGGCCGACGCCACGCACAAGCTGGTCTACGAGACGGTGGATGACAAGGGCAAGGTGACAACGGTCACCGGCGACCCGTGGGATATCAAGCTCGCGTCGCACGAAACCATCTACGTGCTCTATAACAGCCCCAACGTCAAGCCCGTCCAGTTCACCAAGTGGCTGCCAAACGAATAGCAGCCGGGACCGCACACGATAAGCGAACACTCAGCCAGCACAGCGCCACCATCACCAACGATGGTGGCGCTGC
>DASVOW010000279.1:0-1686 GCA_036383155.1 Ktedonobacterales bacterium | reverse complement strand
TGCACCTCCTCCGCCACCCCCGTGATCTCCGGCGACTGGCTGATGCCCAACGCACACGTCACATCCGTCGGCTACCACCCACCCAGCGGCGAGCTCGACCGCGGCACCATCGAGCGCGGCCATCTCTTCGTCGAGACACGGCTCGCGTTCGACCCTCCACCCGCCGGATGCGCCGAATTGGCCGGCCTCGATCCAGACCTCGGCACCGAGATCGGCGAGGTGCTGCTAGGCCGTCGCCCAGGCCGCGAGTCGCCAGCCGAGCTTACCGTCTACAAAGCCATGGGCCACGCCTGCGAAGACATGGCCGCCGCCAGCCTCGTCTACCACCGCGCCAAACAAGAAGGCGCAGGCACCACCATCCAACTCTAGCACCCATGAACAATCACCCCCACAGCCGCCTTCGCCGTACCCCAGTCCGCGCAGGCGGACTTTCTGGCGGCCCGCGGGCCGCCCCCAGGCGCGATTTCATCCGCCCGCCGTAGCAGGTCAGGCGGACTTGCGCAGCAGGTGTAGCCTAGAGGCATGACGCCAGACCCCGAAGCCCGGATCGCCGAACTAGAAGCCGAGACGCCACGCTGCGCGAGCAGGTGGAAATGCTGGCTGCGCGTGTGGAGGAGTTGCAGGCACGGCTGGCCACCCTCGAAACGGTCTTCACTGGCCAGCCGCTCTATCCTGCCTTCGCCTGACCTGCTACCGCCCGCCTTCTTACTGTGCTACACTGCCACCACAAGCAAGTGGCCTACCACCAATTAGTAGTGAGCCGAGAACGGAGGGTAACCCCATGACCGGACCTGCAGCACGAGTCCGCCGCGCGCTTGGGTACATCGTCGGAGCTGCGATTGTAGGCATACCCGCAAGCCTGCTCCTCGTGCAGATGCTACGACTGAACGATTACTCGATCGTTGCACTGCCCCTGCTGGTTGGTCTCGGCACACTAATAGGCCTCAAAGTGGCAGCAGTAGAGCCGCAGACAGCTGATCGGATATCACTGTGGGACCGCAGCATCGATCTGGCATCGTTAATCCTGC
Source organism: Ktedonobacterales bacterium (assembly GCA_036383155.1). Classification (GTDB taxonomy): domain Bacteria; phylum Chloroflexota; class Ktedonobacteria; order Ktedonobacterales; family JADMIN01; genus DASVOW01. The sequence continues at coordinate 658 of DASVOW010000279.1, read as the reverse complement.
TCGGCATACTCTGCGGCGGCTTGCCAGCGGCTCTTGCGAATGGGCGAGCCTCCGGCGTTGCCGTGGAAGCTGCCATTGCGCTCGCGTTCCTGGCCTTCGGCACCGCCGCCGCCCGAACGCTCGCCCGGTGGCATTTGTATGACGCTCAGGCCATTCATGTCGCGCCATTCTGCGCCATCCTCGGCACGCTCTACGGCGTCAGCATGATCATAGGTTTCACACTAGCTTCCATGATCGTTCACCAGCCGTGCGCCCCGCATGCATGGTGCATCGAGCCCGATTGGCTCTCGCTCATGCTGACGCGTGGCCTCGCCATCGGCTTCTCTGTCGGCCTCTGGCTCACCCTCACGCTCTGGCTCGCGCTCATCGTGGGCCGCCGCGCCACCTCCCAGCAGCCCGCACCACTCGCATCGTAGAACGAAGGCACTCCCCCAATTTTCCCGGACTCTCCCACATCACCGCTCGCCTCGCACGAGTCAAAAACGAATTTACAACGAGTGATCGACGAATTTTAGACGAAAAATAAACGAGAAAAAACGCAGACAACTCCCCAATCCCAATCTATAATACGTATATAGAACATTAATTCTTATGGAGCGCCTATAAATGCAGCACACGCTCGCTGTCTCTTAACCCACGAAGGTGGGTTTCGCGGCGG
>DASVOW010000278.1:0-2702 GCA_036383155.1 Ktedonobacterales bacterium | reverse complement strand
GGCCAGATAGATCACATCGACGTTGCGCTCCCGGATGAGCCGGTTCAGGTGCACGTAGATAAAGCTCAGACCAGGCGACGTTCCCCAGTGCCCCAGCAGCCTCGGCTTGATGTGCTCTGGCCGTAGCGGCTCACGCAGCAGAGGATTGTCGAGCAGATAAATCTGCCCAACCGTAAGATAATTTGCCGCCTCCCAATAGCGCTGCATCCGCTCAAGCTGATCCGCTGTGAGTGGGCCGGATGCTACCGCCGCGCCCGCTTCGCGCGATAGCCGCGCCTGCCCCTCCACCGCGACAGCGCTCGAGACCGACACGTCAAACAGATATGATACGCCCTGCCCGCTCTGCCCCTCATGTTCGTCCTGAGCCATACCTTGCGCGGCTTTCTCTTCGGTCGTCATAGTTCCCCCGCCGAATATGACATGGATCCGCTATGTGCGTCTCCTATCCATCAAGACCCACCTGCTCGCCCGCACACCCTATGCCACTATATATCAATATCACCCGCTTGCGCGCAATCACACTTTCAGCACGACCCCAACCTGCCTGAGCCTGAGCTGGTCGCCAGTAGCAGCGCGGAATCTGTAGCGCCGTTGTCGCAACAAAATGAGGCAAGCCGTCCAGCTTGCCCCATCCAAATACGTTCGCGCGACGATAGGCCCACCTCGGTCATCACTGTGGGAAGAACGTCGTCTCGTGCGTCAGTGTCTGCCTCCCCACAACCGCCGTCGCTGTCACGAAGACTGGCTGTCCCCCTCCACCGGCACTCACAGTGAAGGTAGCCAGCCCATCCGCATCAGTCTTCGTCGGTCCAAGAGTATACGCCGCCCCACCGCCGCTCACCGAAATCGTCACAGGCACATTCGGCACAGGCTTCGTCTGGCTGCTCACCCGGACAAATACCTTCACAGGCCCGCTTGGCGTGCTATCAGAGGTCCATGCCCCAATTTGATACTGAGCCGGCCCGGGAGTTGGCGATCCGACGCCCCCTGGCTGCTCGACGATAATGCCGCTTGGCACCGTCGTCCCCGCAGTCCCCTGTTGAGGATTGAGGCGGGCCTGGGCGCTATTAGTCGCCCGTGACGCCAGTATGAAAGCCAGAGCCAACACGACGACAAGCAGCCCAAATCCGGCAAGCACACCCGGCCATATGCGTAGCTGGCGCCCCCAAAAGGTGTGTCGCCAATCGTATTCGTCCCACTCGAATGGGCTATCTGGTCGTACTATACGCGTCATACACTCCACCAACACCAAACGCCATGACACCAGTAGCGGCATATGGCTTGCCGTCTCACGATGTGCGCCCGCGGCATCTCCGGTCCCGTCTGGCGCGAGTCCAGTCTGGCCGGTCGGCCCTGCATAAACAAACCGTCGCTCGGCCCAGTCGCGCCGTTCCCCCGTGAACGACCGTGCTTTCGACAGCAGATCGGCAGCGCGCGCGCGGAAAGATACTGTCGCCCTACACGCCAGCCGCCCGACCGATGCCAAGAGTGACGCTACTAGTGTAAACGATGCTGCAAGATAGCGCCGACGTGTATCACCCGATGGGGTTAACGCATAGAGCCTGTTTGCAAGCCGGAGCGCTCTCTCTATGTCTGCGGTGACAACTAGGCGCAGCACCTGCTTCTTATCCGCTCGGTTACGCGCCGCTATCATACGGCGACGGCGCGCGACGGTGCTATGGGTGGACACGACGGTGCCTCCAGGGTGCGCAAGGTAGAAGTGTGGATGAGGAGTAGTTCCATCCGATGGTACATATTCACGGATGCGCACTAGGTTCGGACGAATCGTGTACGCGCCCGGTCACGATGATGCCGCCCAAATGGACACATTCCTCACTCACGGCACACCTGCGCTGCCCGCTGGCTGGCGCCTCAAGCTTTTGTGCTCAGGCCTCGCCCGTGTCGCCCGCATCGCCGCGATTCTGCTGGCGCAACCACTGCTCGATATCCTGGATCGCCTGCTCCGCCGTCGGCAGCTCGCCATCCATCGGGATACGATGGACACCTGAAGCATCTCCAGCAAGAGGTGTACCCAGCGTGCCCTCACTCCCCTCCTCTATCGTGCGCTGCTCCAGCTCACGCACATACGCCGACACCTCAGGGTCCGCCGCCACCAACGAGGTCACGCGAGCGGTGAAGCGCCGTGCGGCCTTCTCCAGATCCTGCAAGCGCAGATCGAGCGAATAGTGAGCACTGAGCTTCTCCAAGAGCGCCTCAGACACAGGCAGATTAGGTGTCGCCGAGACATAATGGGGCGCGGTTCCCCACAAGCTCACCGTAGACATGCCGTTCCGGCGCACCAAATCCTGCACTACCGTCAAAATACCAGACGTTCCTTCATAGTTGGCGCGCTCAATCTGCGCGCGCTCCATGCGCCGCAGCACCTTCTGCTCGCTCGCCGTACCACTGATGCGCACCGGCAGCGTATGGGGCACCTCCGCCACCAGCGCTCCGAGCAGCGCCACATCCTTCACGTTGCATCTCTGGCAGACCTCCAGCACCTCCTGGGCATACGTCTTCCAGCGCAGTTGCGGCTCCTCGCCAAGCAGCAGCACCAGGTCGCGCTGTCGTGGCCCCTCCTCCGTACGCTCAGCCTTTCGCACATAGAAGCGATTCGCCGGCCATGTCAGCCGCCGCACCGATCCCCCTGTGATACGTACACGTGGCCGCGTCTCCGTAAAGTCATAGAAGATTTCAGGATC
>DASVOW010000277.1:0-3006 GCA_036383155.1 Ktedonobacterales bacterium | reverse complement strand
TCAGCCCAAGTCCGCGTCCACCGGGAGGAGTGAAGGGGACGCCTACCGGGCGCTGCGCATCCTCGTACAAGGGCAGGACGAATGTCAGCGGTCGCACGAGGTACGGCGCGTTTTGGACCAGGAGGCCACGTTCGACGAGCGTCTCGTGGACGAGCCCAAAGTCGAACTGCGGCAGGTAACGGATGCCGCCATGCACGAGCTTGGTCGCCTTGCTGCTCGTGCCGCTGGCGAAGTCCGCTTTCTCGACGAGCGCGACGCTGTATCCGCGAGCAGCAGCGTCGAGAGCAACACCTGCACCAGTGATGCCCCCACCGATCACCAGCAGGTCGAATTTGTTCTCAGCCAGGCGCCGGAGATTGGTGGCGCGTGTGACACCGCTCCAGGGTTCCATGGCACTATTCCTTAGCTAGGCTCATGAACTAGGCTTTTGCCGGCGCCTAGGTCCCACTCGTGGCGATAGGACGCCGGTGGTGGGCTGGGGACGCTGCCAGAGCGTCCCCAGCAAGGACACGAGTGTAAATCTGTCCACTCGTAACTACAAGACTAAACGGCGACTCCGGAGCACTCAGGCGGTGGGCTCAGGCCCACGGGTGGTGTCTGTCCGGTACTCGTCTTCCACCGTGCGTCCCTCGGACCTGACCCTAGCTCTGTCGGTTTCGACGACCGTGCGGCCTTCTTCCATGACGCCCGCCTCAGGTGCGCTGCGCGCCTTGAGGAGGGTGTGGATCGTGTAGTCGTAGATGTACGCACCGATACTGCCGCCGACGAGCGGGCCGATAATCGGTATCCAGAAGTAGTTACTGTAGCCGGGGCCGTTGCCAGGGATTGCGGCCGCACCCCAGCCGGCAATCCAAGCGAACACGCGCGGGCCGAAGTCACGCGCTGGGTTGATCGCATAGCCGGCAGCCACGCCGAAGGACATGCCAATCGCCACAACGACCAATCCGATGATGAACGGGGCCAGATTTGACTGTGGCGGGGCATTCAACACATCCACGATGGCCAGAATCAGGAACACCAATAAGGCGGTGCCCAGTATCTGGTCGAAGAGCGCCAGCTGGTTGGGGACGACAGTGCCGCCGATGGCGCTACGCGGGTGGGTGTAGAAGACAGATCCTGTAGTGGATTTGGGCACACCAAGCTTGTCGGCTTCAAAGAACCCCGTGTTGTACTCGACGAACAGGATCGCGGCGGCGACGAAGGCGCCGAGGAACTGGGCACCCCAGTAGGGAGCGACCTTGGCCCACGGGAAGCCGCGCCGCAACGCAAAGGCAAGGGTCACCGCAGGATTGATGTGCGCGCCGGTGAGAGTGCCCGCGACGTACACACCAAGCATGACCGCGAACCCCCACGCCAAGTTGATGAGTAGCCAGGATGCTGAGCCGGAAAAGATCGCGGGTGTGCCAGCGTTGAAGCCGAGGAACAGTAAGACAGCGCCTACGACACCATCGCCGAACAGTATCAGGATGAGCGTTCCCATGAACTCCGCGAGGCACTCACCCCCCAGACCTTTCGTGCTGAAGAATGATGGACGATCACGCATTGTCGTTTGCATTGTCGTTTGGCCTCCTGTAGTGGATCGAGCATTGCTGCTCACTCCTCAAGCGTCCTAGCATCCCCTGACACCTATGGGTGTCAGGGGAGTATCGTTGACCACGACTCAGTGGAGGCGTGCAGAGCGCTCCGCCCGGGCGTCAGCCCTGCACTATGCGCTTCTGCCTTGCGTGTCAGAGCCTCACTCACTCTTGGCTTTAGGCCGTCGCGACTGAAGCCCCTGTTGCTTGGAGCGCCTCTTCTTCCTTCGCCCAACCGCGGGAGCGCTCGACGGCGCGCTGCCATCCGCGGTAGAGCCGATCACGGCGTGCGGGATCCATGGTCGGTGTGAACACACGGTCGACCGCCCAGTTGCGGGCAACATCGTCCAAACCGCTCCAGTAGCCAACAGCAAGTCCCGCCAGGTACGCGGCACCAAGGGCCGTCGTCTCGGCGACGACGGGACGCTCGACTCGGACATTGAGCACGTCCGACTGGAACTGCATGAGCCAGTTGTTGCCAACCATGCCGCCATCAACGCGCAGCTCTTTGAGCGGGATGCCAGAATCGCTCTCCATCGCCGTCGCCACGTCGCGCGTCTGGTAGCCGGTGGCCTCCAGCACGGCGCGTGTCAGCTCGGCACGTCCCGAGCCGCGCGTCAGGCCGACGACGGTGCCTCGGGCATACTGATCCCAGTAGGGCGCACCGAGTCCCACAAAGGCCGGCACGATGTAGACGCCGCCGTTATCGTCGATAGAACTGGCAAGCTCTTCGGTCTCAGCGGCTGAGTTGATGATCTTGAGTGAATCGCGCAGCCACTGAACGGCGGCGCCGGTGATGAAGATGCTGCCTTCCAAGCAATAGGTGACCTTGCCGCCGAGGCCCCATCCAACCGTCGTGAGCAGGCCACTCTTGGAAACCTCCGCCTTACTGCCCGTATTGAGGAGCATGAAGGAACCGGTGCCATAGGTGTTCTTGGCCATGCCTGGCTCGAAGCAGGCCTGGCCAAATGTAGCCGCTTGCTGGTCACCGGCGTCTCCGGCGATGGGAATAGACCCGCCGAAGATGTCGGACACGGTCTGGCCGTAGATCTCGCTACTCTGGCTCGGCACAGGTAGCATCGCGAGCGGTACCCCGAACTTCTGCAGGATCTCTCCGTCCCAACTGAGGGAGTGGATGTTGAAGAGCATGGTGCGGGAAGCGTTCGAGTAATCAGTGACGTGCACCTGACCATTAGTCAGCCGCCAGATCAGGTAGGTATCGACGTTGCCGAAGAGGATCTCGCCACGCTCGGCGCGCGTGCGCAGTCCGGGGATATTGTCGAGTATCCACTTGACCTTGGTGCCGGAAAAGTAGGCGTCAATGACGAGGCCCGTCTTCTCCCGAATCTTCGGCTCCCAGCCTTCGGCTTTCAACTGGTCACAGATGGCCGAGGTCCGGCGGTCCTGCCAGACGATGGCGTTCATGACGGGC
>DASVOW010000276.1:0-8361 GCA_036383155.1 Ktedonobacterales bacterium | reverse complement strand
GCAAGCCAGGAGCACCTTGCATGGTTTTCCGAGCATCTCACGAGTAACACCAATACATCATGGGCGCTCGGCATCATGTGGGTATCACTCATAGGGGTCGCTCTCGTCGCCATCTGGCTCTTCTTCCGAGCACTGGCTTCGGCTAATCGCACCATGACCAAGCGCACCACAACAGAGCGCGCCGCACCAGTACCTCAGAAGGCCGCCGTCTCCTGAGAGCAGAATAGGATGAGATCGCGTCACTCATTCCTCCTCCACATCGCCTATCAACAGAACCGCGCCTCTCTTTCACAGGGCGCGGTTCTCGTTCCCACATGTATACGCAATCGTGTGATGGGTGTGTGATGACGTCGAGTACCGCTGTGAGACTATCGAGAGAGGTGTGGAGTACGGTGGAGACGCGATGATATCCTTCCTGTTTCGCGCGTGCTATCCACATCGAGAATCTCGCTGTTTCCAGGGAGCGATAGCGTCCAGCTAAGCCATGTAGAGAGGAGAACACCATGTTTCGTCGTATCCTGGTTCCGATGGACGGTTCCGAACATGGAGTAGAGGCTCTACGAGCGGCAGTCATCCTGGCACAGCACACAGGCGCGGAACTCCTCACGCTCTACGTGAGGCCCGACTCCAGGAGCATCGAAGAGGCAAACGCTGACGCGGAGACTGAGGCGCGCATCCAGCACACAGTTAATGAGCTATGTGATGGTAGTGTGCGTGTCAATAGCATCTTCGCGACTGGAAAACCTCAGGATGGCATTCTAGCAGCCATTTGGGAGCAGCATCCCTCCCTCGTCATCCTATACCTTCACAATCGCCACGGACTTGAGGCGTTGCGTCGCCCCAGCACCACATTTGCTCTGATTGAGCGCGCACGCGTGCCACTTCTCATCTGGCCAGGCGTGATGAATCCTCAAGCGCGTGATGAATGGCTTACAGATACCCGTTCTGCTGTCATCGTTCCCCTCGACGGCAGCAAATTGGCCGAGCAAGCCACCCCAACCGCTGAAACCTTCGCCCGCACCTTCAGCATCCCCTTGCTACTGTTCCGCGCGATCCCACCCGTGGTCATGCCCGGCATTGGCTTCCATATTGCCCAGTTCGAGCGCCAGGCCCTCACCGCCGAGGAGCACGCGGCACTGCACTACCTTCGCGAGATTCGACGGAATCTCAGTCGTACATCAGGAGCACCTATCGAAACCATGATTGGGGCAGGTGACCCATCTGCGGCAATTCTCGACCTCGCCGGCTCCCACCCAGGAAGTCTCATCGTCATGAGCACACGTGGTCGGAGCGGATTCACACGCCTCTTGCTGGGAAGCGTAACATTTGAAGTGCTACATCGCACACACGTCCCAGTGGTGCTCGTACCGTCGCACCAGTATGCACTCGCGCCAGAGCCTCAGATAGCAAAGGAGCAAGTATTCGCCCCAGATTCCTTGCTCGAACTCGGCAACGCAAAGCCCATTCTGGCAGATATCGATGGGAATACTCTCGAATGATACGAAAGCTCTAGAGGAGATGACAGCGATGCAACCTGAAGAAAGCCAGAGCGAGACATCCGAGTCGCGTCGAGTCCAGCATAGCACCGTTCCAGCACAACACCTCGACATTCCCGAGAAGCGACCGGACACAGCAGATTCAGAGCAACCACACCCAACGCTCATCCCTGATGACGCGCAACACTTGGAGGGCGCGCTGATCTTACGCGACGGCTCGCGGATCCATATGCGCCCCATCAGAGCGGATGATAGTGCTCGGCTCCAAACGTTCCACGCTGGCCTCTCACTTGAGACAATTGTCTTGCGATTCTTTCATTTCGTACCCAAATTGGCGCAGGAGGCAGCAGATCGCTTTACGCACGTTGACTATGCCAACCGCATGGCGCTCGTCGCAACCATGGGGACAGCTCCAGATGAACAGATTGTCGCCGTCGTACGCTACGAACGCATTGGTCCCTCCAATGCCGAGGTCGCGTTCGTGGTTGCTGACGCCTGGCAGGGACACGGCATCGCTACGGCGCTGCTACGTCAGCTTGCAGGCTACGCGCGACACCACGGCATCACAACCTTCACTGCGGTAACCATGACCGACAATTTCAAAATGATCGTGGTCCTCCGCACCTGTGGATTCCCCTGCCAATTCCGCTACAGTAACGGCGAGGTTGAGGCAATACTCGACATCTCACACCCGCCCCGTGCGCTCGGCATCGCACAATGAAATCGCTTCGACGTGGGATGCCGACTTGGTATAACGGTGCCCGACTCTCCGGAGAGTCGGGCACCGTTTCTTACCCCAACTCGGACGCATAGCAGTTCACAGATCAGACCTGATTCGCGAAGAGATATCCAACTCCAGTCTTGGTAAGCACATAGCGAGGATGTGTCGGATCAGCTTCCAGCTTACGCCGCAAACGATTGACATTGACCTGTAACAGGTGACTTTCACCCATGTATTCAGTGCCCCACACATGCTCCAGCAAGAGATCTTGCGTCACCACGCGCCCTGCGTTCTGCACGAGATAGGCTAACAGGCGATATTCAACGGGTGTCAGCTGCACTTCCTGATCACCCATCTTCACAAGATGTTGTGCAAAGTCGATAGTCAGCTCGCCAATCGATGCACTCGACCGCATCCCTTGCTCGTTTGTCGCGGCGCCCAACTGCGATCGGCGTAACACTGCCCGCACGCGCGCCAGCAGTTCCTCGACGCTAAACGGCTTGGTAAGATAGTCGTCGGCGCCCAAATCGAGGCCGTGAATCTTGTCTTGCTCCTGGCCACGTGCAGTCACAATAATGACCGGCACAGTAGAAAACTGGCGTACACGTTCAGTGACGGAGAAGCCGTCGAGCCGAGGCATCATCACATCGAGCAGCAACACTTCTGGCATCCGCGTTTCAATCAGGTCAAGCGCCTGTTGGCCGTCGTTCGCGGACAAGGTCTCATAGCCCTCAAGCTGCAGATTGCGCGTCACCAGGCGCAGCAATTGCGGATCGTCGTCCGCCACCAGAATCAGAGGTTTTTTTGCTGGCATAGCGCGCGTTCCTTTCCTGTACTCATGTCACTCGCCCGTGTGCCTCTGTGAATATCGTCGGCTCGTATCATCATGACGACATGTCATCCGTTTCGCTGACTGGAAGCAGCACATGGAATACACTACCGGCTCCGGGTTCGCTCTCCACCCAGATGAAGCCACTGTGCAACTCAACAATCCGCTTGCATATCGCCAACCCGAGCCCCATCCCATCCACGTCGCGCGTGAGACGCGTGTCCACTCGATGAAAACGCTCGAAGATGCGCCCAAGCTGATCTGGTGGAATTCCCGCCCCCGTGTCACGTACCGCTATATCCAGCCAACGAGCTGCTGCACCTTCCAACTGCTCGCCCGTTACAGTGGCTGGATATGACACTACTTCGCCAGGTACGCGCCTCACCAAGCGTAGTATAACCTCGACGAGTCCGCCATTGCGCGAATACTTGATAGCGTTATCGAGCAAGTTGTCCAGCACTTCCCGAATTAGCCGGGCATCGATGCGAACGAGTGGCAAATCTCTAGCCGCCGCTATGTCCTCGCCCTCCACGCGTAACGCAAATGTGAGATCGCGTTCCTCCGGGCCCGACTCGAGAAGCTGTTGTTCTCTCCGCGCGATGGTCCGGCGCTCCGCTTGTGCCAGGGCTTCGCGTGCCAGGATCACAACATCCTCAGGAAAGCGGTGTAACGTGATTGAGCCGGTCTCCAACTCCGATAGCTCAAGAAGTTGATTGATGAGCACCTCTAGCCGATCACTTGCCCCGACGATAGCCTGCAGATAGTCCAGACGCTCGGCGCGTGGCAGCCGCCGATCGTGCCGCACCAGTGTTGCCGCATACCCTTTGATCGCAGCCAGAGGGCTACGCAATTCATGGCTCACCGTACCAAGCAGCTCAGATTTGAGTCGGTCCGCCTCACGCGCGCCCTCAGCCAGACTCTTCGCCCGCCGCAGCCGCTCCTGCTCAGTGACATCCTTGAGCACTTCGACGGCGCGCTCCACTGCCCCATCCGAGTTGACGATAGGATACGTCCACCGCTGGAAGATACGATGCTCGGGCTCCCTGTTGTGAGGCGTCTTCACCAGCAATTCCTGTTGCACAAATCCCGGTCGTCCAGTTCGTACTGTCTCAGGCAAAGGGCATCCCACACACGGACCAACTCCCCTCACATCCAAAGCGAAGCACTGATAGTGTGACGAAGCGTGTTCCACGTCGCCGAAAAGCGCAATGTAGGCCGCGTTCGCGCACTCCACATGGAAATCGGCTCTCACGACGCAGATCGGATCCGCAACGGCATCGAAGATCTCTCTCCACTTGTGCGACTCGCTCTCCAGCGCAGAGATCTGGGCGACGTGCACAGCCAACTCAGCCGGCTCCGTCGAGAGCGCAGACGCAGCATCCACACTCGCACTACCAGCCTGAGGTGTTGTCCGCTCTATCTCGGATGTGTCATACCTGTTCATATTCCGACTGCGCTCCGCATATGACAAACTGGTCGCAAGAGATGAGCCGTGCTTCGAAAGCTGACTGCCCTAATAACTAGTCTATTTCATAGCTTCTCATGCGTTGCTCACGAGACCCTCACAAAAGCGCACAGGCCCTCACGAACTCATCACAGCACCTAAACAGTCACTACATACAAAATACCCACCAGTGTGGTTCACCAGTGGGTATTTTGGCCTCATGAAACGGAGGTGCGGCCCTCGTTTCAATTGGACTAGGCATGTTTCCCTTTGCATGCGCACGCCGGGAAACTACTCACGACCTTCGTTCCAGTGAGCGATATCTGGTTCGAAGGGCCCTTTTACGTGAGCGGCGATGCCTGCGCCGGATCGCTCTTTACCTCGATAAGTCTAATATGGGCTGAGCCCATTTTCAAGGCCTTTCACCGACAGGAATACATCTGTGACACGTCTGTGACACACAGACCAGGACCCCTGGCACCTACCGAAAGTTGCCAAGCACCGCATCCGCTCCAGCGACCTAACATGCGAAGTGCACGAGTGCGCGGCGTTGCGACACTGCCAGGTGTTCCCCTACAGCTTCCGTTCAATTCTCCTCTACCTTCACGCTGCCCGCGCGTAGCGCGTTCAAAATGACCAGCGCGTCTATGCCTTCCTGAAGGAGCGCTCCCGCCGTCGGTGGAAGATAACCAAATGCCGCCACCACCATAGCGACGCTACTCAGCCCGATACCCACCCAGATCCCTTGCTTTGCCACCCGCATCACACGCCTCCCCAGGCGCACCACATTAGGAATGTGCAGGAGATCGGTCGTGAGCAACACGGCGTCGGCGGCAGCAGCGGCGGCAGTCAATCCCTGAGCACCCATAGCAAGACCCACAGTCGCCGTCGCGAGTGCTGGCGCATCGTTCACACCGTCGCCAACCATCAAGACTTTGCGTCCCTGCGACTCCAATTCCTGCACGATGCGCGACTTATCCGCCGGCAAGCACTCTGCAACGGTCCGGTCAACGCCTGCGAGCGCACCGACCTGCTGTGCGACTGTCTCCATATCACCCGTAAGCAACACAGTCTCCTTGATGCCGCTCGATTTCAAAGCCGGCACAAGTGTGCCAATGTCAGGACGGGGAAAGTCGGCAAACACAAGCAGTCCAACTACCTGCCGATCTAGAGCGATAAAGCTCGCAATCTCACCACGGGTTGTATGTTCCGAGCGCTGGAGCAGCAAGGTGTCTGGCAATGCAATTTCCAGGCGGTGCATGAAGGTCCTGTTGCCGATTGCCACCTCGATCGTCTCGCCCCACATGCTTCCGCTAATCCGCTTTCCCTCACCTTCACCCCGCAGGTCTACTCCATCGCCGCACTCTTCGAGGAGATCCCGGACGTGCGCCGCCTGTACCACGACTCCATTCTGACTGCGCAACACCTCCGGCACCGGCGCAAATCCTCGCACGCCTTTGCCCGGACTCTCCTCCACATCTGTGGCCAATACGAGCGGTAGCCCGCGCTCACGGGCCGCATCTACCACCGCTCGCGCCAGGATGTGCGGCGAGAATTGCTCGACCGCTGCCGCCAGCGCCACTATCTGCGCGTCCTCCACGGCAGCGTGCCGATCCAAAGGTACGGCGCTCCTCTCGACACGTACACGCTCGATCCCCGTCAGTCGCGGAAGACCAAGTGTCAACGTGCCAGTCTTGTCAAAGATCGCAACCTCTACCTCACCAAGCTCTTCAATCGTCGATCCACTCTTCGCGATCACACCCATATGTGCGGCGCGATCGATGCCCGACATAATCGCTATCGGGGTAGCAAGGATCAGCGGGCAAGGTGTAGCGACCACCAGGACGCTAAGCGCGTAGAGGCTGTCCCCCGAGAGTATCCACGCGACAGCAGCAATCGCAATCGCCAGAGTGGTAAACCACACCGCGTAACGATCGGCGAGGCGATGGATTGGCGCCTTACGTTCCTGCGCGTCCTGCACGAGCTTGATGATCTGCGCATACTGGCTCTCGGCGCTCCGTCTCGTCGCCTGCACGCGCAGCAAGCCATCCAGATTCACACTGCCTGAGAGTGTCAGAGTGCCAGGCACTTTGCGCACCGGCGTTGGCTCGCCCGTGAGATCAGCTTCACTCACGCTAGACTCGCCCGCGCTGACCACGCCATCAACAGGAATGATCTCGCCCGGCTTGACAATCACCTCGGTCCCGACCGCGATCTCGTCCGCCGGAACGGTCAACACCTCGTCTCCTGATTGCACATGCGCGATACGTGGTGCGCGCTCCACCAGCCCGGTCAGTGAACGCCTGACACGACGCAGAGCAAAGGCCTCCAACGCCTCGCCCCCTGAAAGCATCAGCACAATAATCGCGCCTGCAAGATACTGCTCGAGAATGAAGGATCCGCCTATAGCGAGCAGCGCCAGCACATCCACGCCAAATTCCCGGCGCATCAGCTGCCGAATCGTATCCCACAGCAACGGGATACCACCCACCAGCACGATAGTCGCGAGAGTCCATTGCGCCAGGTCACCGCGCCCAAACAACCAGAATCCCAGGCTCACCACCAGGAGGGCAATCGTCGCGACCGGCAGAGGATAGCGCCGCACCACCCGCCACAGCCAGCGTAATCGAGAGCGCAAAGATCGCTGGCGTGGAGGTCCATCGTCGCCAAACTGTGAGACAATGTCACTCCCCCGCTCAGGGAGATCTCCCCTCAGGAGGTCTGTCTTATGAGTGTCTCCGCTATACGTAGCGCTCTCGACTTCCCGCATAGCTCGTGACTCCTTACCACCATTCACAAATCTGCTCGACTCCGCCTGCCGCCATCCAGCGATCCCTTAACAGCTACCCACGACATCATGTCGCTCCGCCATCACAGACGCCTCACGAAGAGCCGTTCCGCCGTCACGAGGCCCACTCAGCGCCTTGGAAACTCAGCACCTTGAAAGTACAGTCACGGGGCGCCTCTGCGCTAAGCGCAGCTCTGGGCATAAATACAGAGTTTTGCTCCTGGATAGCACGCCGAATTGCGCGTAGAACCTTGATGGAATCGTGTCACGATGCACCGCATTGTTGACGTAATTGTGAGCGGACCACCTTACTCTTCTGGGTGGGTAAGCATGCTTTCACCCGACAAGAAGGCAGAATTGCCATGACACCTATCCCAGAAGCGCCCGTAATTGAGCGTCCGAATGCACAAAGCAAGACACGAAGGAAAGGACATACCACTACATGAGTACCTCACAACCTGCGGCGGGCACACGCCCAATTGAAAAGCTGTTCGATCTCCATGGCAAGGTGGCCGTCGTCACCGGTGGCGGACTTGGCATCGGCCAGGCTATCGCATACCGGCTGGCTGAGGCAGGAGCCACCGTCGTCATCGCCGACATGAACATAGAGGCCGCGGAAGCAACCGTAGCCACGATTACGCGGGCTGGCGACAAAGCACAAGCACAGGCGATTCGGGCCGACGTCAGTAGCGTCGCGGACGCCCAGTCAATCACAAAGCGCGCAGCGGCAACCTATGGTCGGCTTGACTACCTTGTGAATAACGCCGGCATCTTTCCGTTCGCGCCGGTACTCGAATTGGCCGAGCAACAGTGGGATCGCGTGCTCGACATCAATTTGAAAGGCACGTTCTTCTTCGCACAGGCCGTAGCACAACAGATCGTCGCAGAGGGCCACGACGGCGCTATTGTGAATATTGCCTCGGTCGACGGCTTCCACCCCACCGGCTACCTGGCACACTATGATGCCTCCAAGGGTGGCGTCATCATGCTGACGAAGTCACTCGCTAAGGAGCTTGGCCCAAAGAACATCCGCGTCAACGCCATCGCGCCTGGCAGCATCAATACACCCGGAGCCAGAGCCGC
>DASVOW010000275.1:0-8734 GCA_036383155.1 Ktedonobacterales bacterium | reverse complement strand
TCGCGGTCTCTCGCTGCTCGACCTTATTCAAGAGGGTAACATTGGCCTGATGCGTGCTGTGCAGCGCTACGATTGGCGGCGTGGCCACCGCTTCAGCACGCACGCGACGTGGTGGATCCGCCAGGCGATCAGCCGCGCCGTGGCCGACAAAGGCCGTGCTATTCGCCTACCGGTGTATGTGAACACGGCACTCAACCGCGTGCGGCGCGAGCGGCAGCGGTTGGTGCAGGAGCTGGGGCGCGACCCGACCGAGCAGGAGATGGCCGACGCCCTGGGGATGGATGTCGAGCGTCTGCATGAGCTGGAGGCTGCTCCTGGCACGCCGATCTCCCTCGAGCTTCCTGTTGGTGAGGACGAGGAGCAGGAGCTTGGCGATGTGCTGGCCGACGAGGCAAGCACTTCCCCCGAGGAGGCTGCGACGACGCGCACCATGAAGCAGGAAGTGCAGGATGTGCTCGAAGACGTTCTGACGCCTCGGGAGCGATTGGTGCTGCAGCTTCGCTTCGGGCTGGGCAACGGTCATACGTTCCCGCTGGAGCAGGTGGGTCGTCAACTTGGCATCACGCGTGAGCGTGTGCGCCAGATCGAGGCGGGCGCGCTCGCCAAGTTGCGTCATCCGAAGGTGCTGGAGCGTCTGCGCAGCTAGCCTCTGGTTAGCTTAAGATAGATGATGGGCCTGATCGTATTACACCGATCAGGCCCATTTTTCATGTCTTCTTTTCGTCGTTACAGCGATGGGTCAGTGGGATTATCCCAGAGGCCAAGGGTACCGGGGTCGCCACGAAACGGAATGCCCAGGTGCTCGTACGCCAGGCGTGTAGCGATACGCCCACGCGGTGTGCGTGCCAGGAAGCCGAGCTGGAGCAGATAGGGCTCCAATACGTCTTCGATGGTCTCTACCTCTTCGCTGGTGCTGGCTGCAAGTGTCTCGACGCCTACGGGGCCGCCGTCAAACTTCTTGATGATCGCTTCTAGGATGGTGCGGTCGGTGGGATCGAGACCGCGATCATCCACCTCCAGTGCCGTGAGGGCTGCTTTGGCGACATCCAGTGTGATGATGCCATCGGCGCGCACCTGCGCATAGTCGCGTGCCCGGCGGAGGAGACGGTTGGCGATGCGAGGCGTACCCCGTGAGCGACGCGCGATCTCAGATTCGCCCCCGGTATCCATCTGCACTTTGAGGATGCGAGCGGAGCGTCGAATGATGTGTTGCAGTGAGGTCTCGTCGTAATATTGCAGCCGGTAGATGGCGCCGAAGCGGTCGCGCAGCGGTGCGGCGAGCGCGCCCAGGCGGGTGGTGGCACCTACAATGGTAAAAGGCTTGAGCGGCAGGCGCACGCTGCGGGCGGCTGGGCCTTTGCCGATGATGAGGTCGAGGGCGAAGTCTTCCATCGCCGAATAGAGCCTCTCTTCGACCACTCTGCTGAGGCGATGTATCTCGTCGATGAAGAGCACATCACCTTCCTCAAGTGCCGTCAGGATGGAGGCTAAGTCTCCGGCATGCTCGATGGCAGGGCCAGATGTCATGCGGATATTCGCCTCCATTTCGGCGGCGATGATGAGGGAGAGTGATGTCTTGCCCAGCCCAGGGGGACCGTAGAGCAACACGTGGTCCAGGGCTTCACCACGCTTACGCGCCGCCTCCAACAGGATGTTTAGGTTGTTCTTGACCGTCTCCTGCCCGATGTAGTCATCGAGCCGGCGCGGGCGAAGGCTCAACTCCTGTGTGTCATCGTCGCCATATTCGGGAGAGATCAGCCGATCAGCCATAAACCTACCTCATCGCGGCATTCTCTGGTCGCCGCGCATGAACGAGTGTTCGATAGAATGCCGTCTCAAGTATATCATGTGGAGATCGGTACATGTACATGTTGTGGTGACGAACAGTTTGGAGTTTCCTCTATGCTTATTCCGGTTGTGAAGGGGCAATTGTGGAAGCTGTAACAAGGCCAAGGAGTAGAAGATGGGTCGGGCAGAACGGTGCGCGTTTACCTGAGTGGCTGAGCACGGCCTCTGCCCGACGATAGTGTGCTATAGGGGCGACTATTCGCTACTAGTGACCGTGGTGCTTGAGGTAGCTGCGCGCGGCAAAGGCGGCCAGCGCACCGACGGCAAGTGTTGCGCCACCTGCGATGAGGATGTTGCGCATCAATTCAGGGTGCTCGCGCAGTACGAAGTGATGCATCGCGGCCACCTGCTGCGGTGTCGCCGTGGCAGGATCAATAGCGGCAAGCTGCGCCGCCTCGGGGTTGCTGCCAGCTACGCTCTGGAGCTTGTCTTTGAATTGCTGCGCCGCGCTTTGCAACTGCTGCGGCGACATGTTCTCGTAGTGCTGGGATGTCACCTGCTGCACGAGCTGCGGGTCAGCCTGCTCATGGAACGTGGAGATGACCGTGGCAGCCTGATCCGCCGGAATTTGATCGTGCGTGCCAGCGTCATGGTGCTGAGCAAGCTGCTGCAGGTCGGGATGGTTAGGATCCTGGAACATGATGGTTCGTGCTCCTTATCTCGTGCCTTGTTTGACTGACGCGAACGGGTCCTTCCAGCGTTTGTCGCTGGCGGCACCGTTGCCGGTTGCTCGCTAGTGAGCTACCCAAGCAAGTGTACCACAGCGCCCGCTCGGGAGTCACCGAATCGGGTGTGAAGTTGATCACAGTGAGGTCTTGTATCTGAGCGAGCTCTGGGGGGATGCTACACGTCCCGGGTGTCGCCGTCGTTGGGGATGAGGATCTCGCCGGAGAAGGATTGCGCCGCCTCGGCACGCGCCGTGTCTATGGCATCTCCAACGCCAATGTGGACCAGTGCGAGCGTTGCTACGCCGCTGGTCGCGCCTTCATGTCCGGCCTCGAGCGCCGTCGTATGTTTGCTGGAGCGCGCATGCTGTACATCGTCTTGAAGGAATGTGCACTCGGTGATGAGCATACTTGCTCCCCTGGCAAGCTCGGTCACGTTTGGTGTGGGTTGTGTGTCGCTGGTATAGGCGATGGCTCCGCCTGGCAACTCCAAACGTATGCCAACGGATGGGAGGGAGTGGTCCATGGCCAGAATACGTGCGGGGATGCTACCGAGGGTAAGCTCCTGACCATGCTCTACAGGAGAGAAGTTGATGTCGTATGTCCACTCGTGTAGCTTCAGCTCGTAGTCGTAGACAGCGATGAGGCGTTGCGCGATGCTGAGTACCTCCGGCAGCGCCCAGATGCGTAATGGACTGGTGCGGCCGCCGAGACGATAGCTCTCGATGAGCGAGGGCAGGCTGCCAATGTGGTCTATGTGCGCGTGCGTGATAAGCAGGTCACCGATGGCATCGGGGGCGATCTGTGCGCGCAGCAGAGCGCCATAGACATCACCACCACAGTCGATGAGTAGGCCCGGTGTCGCGCTATCGGGAAGCACGGCAATCGTGGTGTTGGTACGGTTTGCGTAGGGCAGTGCCGCACCCGTTCCCAGGAAGATCATGCGTGCCATCCGAGTACCCCCTCCTGCAGAGCATCACGCTGCGTATACCTGAGATGAGCATTGATTGCTCGTGCGCATGTCTGGATTGAACTGGTGCGGTGCGCAGGTGCCACGGTTCTTTGATATGGTATCACTCTGCTGTGCAGAGTGCCACATGGTGTGTTGTTGGGCTCCTGAGTGCCGTCGCTCAGCGCCCAGGTCGGCGCCAGTCGGACTCGTGAGAGGAGGGTGGCCGCTGATCGCGGCGGGAGCCTGATGAACTGGCGGGACGGGAACGGCTGGTGGCGTAGCGCGGATCAGATGCATCGGGTGGCAGGGGTCGTGATGCGCCGTTGCCGTAGCTGGCGCCATTTCTGGTGTCTCTAAGAGCATGGGAGTCGACACTTGCGGCGTCACGCGGGCGGCTTTGAGTATGAGGCTGGCTAGGGGGATGCCTGCGGTACGTGTCATATGGCGCTTGAGGGGTGCGGTTCAGCGGGATGGAGTGGTACGTGGGCGATGCTGTGGGTGCAGCATTGGCATGGCGCCCAACGATCGCACCAGTGGCGATGGCGATGGCGAGGAGGATGGTGGCGAGGAACACGAGGGCCATGCTGATGCGCAGGGGATGCAAGGCGATTAGCGGGGAGGCGGAATCGAGGATGCCAGTGCCGATTACGAGGCTGATCAAGGTGGCGGCATAGAGCACAGCGGCAACTGCGCCCGCGGCCGTCGCCGAGGTTGTGCCGCCAGCGCGTCCACCGAGCAATCCGGCGACAATACCACCCAGCACGATACCGCCAATGAGTGCTACAAGGCCTGCTACGACAGCATCTTGAAAGGCAAAGAGGCCCTGGTAGTCCAGAGCGTTGACGACGATCAGCGGCACGACGCCAATGAGCCAGCCCGCGATGCCACCACCGATACGCGCGCGCATGCACACCTCCCCAACATCGGAGTGAAAACAGGCCAAGTGTACGCACCTTGCTCGATTCCGTCAAGCATTGTACCCAGAGGTACAGGGGACACCGGCTAGCCGGGCCATTTTTCCTTCAGTTGACGGTAAGTATTCTGGAGGTAGTCGGGCATTACTTTCACGTCGGCCAGTACGGGCATGAAGTTGGTGTCACCGTTCCAGCGCGGCACGATGTGATAGTGGACGTGATCGGCGATGCCCGCGCCCGCGACAGTTCCCTGATTGATGCCCATGTTGAAGCCGTGTGGGTTCATGGCGGCACGCAGCGTGGCGAGACAGCGCTGCGCCGTCACCATGAGATCGGTGAGCGTAGCGGGGTCAAGCTCCTCGATGGTGGGGACGTGGGCATAGGGGGCGACCATCAGGTGGCCGTTGTTGTAGGGAAAGAGGTTCATCAGGACGAAGCAGCGCTCGCCACGATAGAGCAGCAGGTTCTCTTCGTCGCGATGTTCGGCGGGCTTGGTGCAAAAGATGCATCCTTCGTCTTTCTTGTCACTGCTATCAATATATGCCATGCGCCAGGGCGCCCAGAGTTGCTTCATGTCCACGATTTCCTTTCCAGATAGGTGCGTTTGCTGATGACTTGCCTATGGCACTGCGCGATCACTCGCTTATGGCTGGCCAAGCAGTGGTGGTGCAAGATAGCCGAAGATAAAGAAGAGCGCAAAGAGCAGCAGACACAGCGCCAGGATGAGCCTAAAACTCATACGGTTACGCACAGAGGGCATCGTCGGGGCATCGTCGTGCTGTGGCGGTAGACTGCTGGCCCAGGGCATGGGATCGGTGCGGACGATACGACGCGCCTCTCCTTCGCCAGCGGGTCGGGATGGCAGGGTTAGCCGCGGCGCACCTGTTATCAAGGGGGTCGCGCCATCGTATGACCAAGGTGCTGTTGACTCATAAGTCAGTGGATCGGCGGGCGGAGCCGACCAGCGACGGCTTGTGCCCTGTGTATTCTGTGCGGACCAGGCAGCTTCGCGCTCGACAGCTTGGCGGGCGGCACGTAAGGCGGCTGGTGTATCTTCTGAGAGGGCGGGTCGTGCTACAGCTAGCGTGCGTGCCAACGCCTCAAGCTCCAGCACGAGGGTCTCGGCATCTGTGATGCGCTGAGAATGGGATCGCACCACGCAACGCCGCACGAGATTCTGCAGGCCCACATGCGCATCGTCGCGGAATGCAGATTCCGCTGTGTCGCCTTGAGTCCGCAATAACTGCCAGAGTAGCAGGCCAAGCGCACGCACATCGCCGACGGGCGTTGCACCGCTCGGTGTCGCGTGGAGGGTGGCGGCGTCTGTTTCCGCTGCTTCCAGGGCATTGTCGAGCGTGGCGAAATAGGGAGTGTCGGCGGGGAGACCGAAGTTGTTGACATGGACAATGGCGCGCCGGTCGATCAGGATGGCTGAGGGTGTGAGGTCGCCATGTGTGATGCCATGCGCATGCGCATAAGCCAGCACACGCGCAATTTGGCCACCGAGATCAACCGCTCGCTCGGATGGTAGGCCAGCATGCAAGTAACCAGTTAGCGGGCGCGCCTGGAGATACTCCTGTATGAGGAAGAGCCAGCCGTCGTGCTCGATCGCGTCGTACGTCGCCACAATTGCCGGGTGGCTCAGGGTGGACGTGGCTTGAAGCGCGGCGCGGTAGGTCGCGAGCATCTCAGGCTCGATGGCTTTGATCGCGATGGGTCGATGCAATACAGTATCTTGTCCGCGATAGACGGCACAGAGGCTACCCTGCGCCATCATCTCGTCAAGCTGGTAGCGCTCGGCTAGCTGTAGTCCGCGCAGGTCTTGCAGTGCATCGTTCATGAGATGGATACCACGTTGCCGCTCACAATGTTCCCTCCAAGCCGCTCGTGCAATTTGCATGCGTCATATATTATGCCACGACTGCGGCAGCAATTGTGCGCCGAGTAGGGCCGAGAACGGCTCCAGCATGCTGAGATGGAGCGATGGAGGAGTGGTGAATGGGCGGCACAGACTATCGAGCCGCTCGCGTACGGGCGTGAGGAAGGCGTCGCCAGCTTCTGTAAGTGGACCGCCGATGACGATGCTATTCGGCGCCAGGAGCGCGACTGTGTTGGCGAGTGCCAACGCCAGAGCGTCCACCGCGTCGCCGACGACGCGAGCTGCAGTGGGGTCACCCGAGATGGCGAGTTGCACAACCTGCGCGGCACTCATTGCTTCTGCTCTGCCCTGTGAGATACGCAGCATAGCGGCTGTGCTGTCCTCGGAGTCAGCAGCAAGGCCAATCATGGTGCGTACGATCGCTTGAGCCGAGGCGATGGGTTCGAGATGTCCACGTACACCGCAGGAGCAGCGCGGCCCGTCGGGAATGACGAACATGTGAGCAAGCATACCCTCACTGGTGTGCGCTCCCATGATGATGGACGCATCGCGAGTGCAGGCGGTGGAGATGGTGTGCCCCAGGTGGACGTAGAGGAGCGTCTCAGTGTCAGCGTGCGCGCTTTGCTTCGCCTCTGCGAGAGCAGCGGCTGTAGTGGCCGAAGCGATTGTGATGGGGACGTGCCAGTGTTGACGTAGAGCGGCGGCGAGGGGGAATCCCTGCCAACCGGTGAGGGGGCGCAGCTCGCGCACAATACCGTGGGTGGCGTCGACGTTTCCCCAGAGGGCAACGCCGATGGCTGTGATGGTTGGGGATGGGGTGGAGGCAGAACTGCCGTTCTCTGATGTCTCACGTACTGCACGCTCGATCAATTCGTGAATGTGAGAAACAGCTTCTTCTGGCGAGGGTGGCGCGGGCAGGCGGGTATGCCAGCGGCGGGCGAATGGCTTACTGCCGAGAAGAGCGGTGAGGCGGGTGGCACCGTCCGCAATCTCAATTCCGATGCTGCGGCCATAGGTCTGAGGTGATGTAGGCTCGCGCGCCGCCATATATGTTGCTCCTCCTGACAAGCCAGCACACCATAACACATCGTGAAGGCTGCTACAATATGGGGAATGGGCGGTAGATGGCATTGTGGGAGCGATTGTGCATGCCACGACAAGAGATGCAGTCAGATCCGGAATTACCCGGCGAGGTCGTTGATGCGTTGGCTGCGTGCGGGGTCACGGAACATGATGAGGTGGCACTGCGGCAGGAGCTGGAGCGGCGCGTGCCGGGTTATAATCTGTTTCGCCTGACGCCTGCGGCGGTGAAGCGCTGGAAGTGCCGGTATCGCATCCTGTTGGACGCCGGCTACTATGATGGTCAGAGCGCGCGGGAGGCGTATGCTCGGGCGCTGCTGGCTGTGATTGATGGATAGTAAGCGATGGTTGCTCAGTCCTGTGCAGCGGCGAGGGCGACACGGGCCTGGCTGGCTTGTGCCGCAGTAGCGGCGATGTCGGCGGGTGTGAGGCGTCCGCGCTCGGTGATGATGCCGGTGATGAGGTGGGTGGGGACGCGCTCGAAGTAGACGTTGCGTGGTGTGACGCCAGGAATGGGGTGCGGCAGGATCTCGGCAGGGTCCATTTCTTCGAGGGTGAGTGGGGTGTCTGGTGCAGCGATCTTGAGGGTCTCGCAGAGTACGTAGACTGGTACGCTGGCGGCGTGGGCAGCGAGCGCCAGCGTGTGTGAGCCAACTTTATTGACGACGCTGCCATCGGCGCGGATGCTGTCTGCTCCGAAGACGACGGTGTCGGCGTCGACGATGAAGAGCGCATAGGCGGCGTCGGGAACGAGTGTTACGCGCCAGCCAGCCTTGGCGAGGGCTTCTGCAGCAGGTATACCTTCGCCGCCTGGACGCGACTCGGTCACGATGATGTGGCGCGGCTGTTCGTGGGCATCTATTGGGTCCATGTGCGCGAGGCGGACTAACGTTTCCTCGACGGTGCCGGAACGACTGTGTGTGAAGAGGCGGCCACTCAGCAGTGGGCGGGCGGCGGTAAGGATGGCGTCCGCGGCGTCGTGCCACAGCGAGAGCAGGCGTACAGCCTCGTCGTGTATACGCGCCAAGCGCGCTTGAGGGCCAAGGGCTGGCGCGGCGGATGGTGCGCCTGCCCACCAGATGCGCGCCGCAGTGTTAGCGAGCGCCGCCATGCTTGGCCTGGCATCAGCGAAGGCTCGCGCCGCCTGATGGATACGCTGTAGTTGTTGCCCGGCTGGCTCGCTGGCTCGCTCGGCGTGGCTGGTGTCGGCGAGCGCCTGTGCAACCTGGTGGGCAAGCCAGCTTGCTCCATGGTCGTGGTCACGTTTCACCAACTCGATGGCATCAGCCAGAGGAGCAGGGAGCGGATTCGATGCGTCAGGCTGACCCACGGCTGGATTCCTGTGGCGGATACACGGCAGCTAGCGCCTCGGCTAGCTTCGGGACGGTCTCGTAGC
>DASVOW010000274.1:0-3651 GCA_036383155.1 Ktedonobacterales bacterium | reverse complement strand
AGGCACATCCGTCTGCAACACCACGCGGTCAAGTTCTTGGATCATGCTCGGCTCCTGCTCGTGATGAGGGAGTCTCACGCCGTCTCGCCTGCTTTCCATTTCGCTCCCACATTGTAGCATGGACAGGTGATTGATCGAGATGTGTCAATTGAGGCGCTCTCACAGACACATGAAAACAATATCTTAAGGCAGCGCGTCGCCGCCCCGACGGCGCGGATGTTATGCGCATGAGACCTGTGCGCAGAGGGCTACCGTTACACTACCTTCTCAGGGCTCGAATCGGTAGCCGATGCCCCACACCGTGACAATGCGGTCGCCGAAGGGGCCGAGCTTCTTGCGCAGTCGAGTCACATGGGCATCTACGGTGCGGTCGAGGCCTTCGTAGTCGTCAGTCCAAAGGCGCTTGAGTAGAAAGGCGCGACTGAAGGCACGATGGGGATGCGCGGCGAAGAGCAATAAGAGGTCAAACTCTTTGGGAGTGAGCTCTAGCACGGCATCATCAAGCGTGGCGGTGTGGGCACCTAGATCGATGCACAACGAGCCGTGCTGAATAGACGCAGGTGGCTGCGGCACAGCGCCCCCTAGCATGCTCTCCAGCGTGCCGTCGCTACGCGGCAGGAGCGCATGGGTGTCGAGCGCAATGCGGCGCAAGTGAGCATGTACACGGGCGAGCAGCTCGCGCATGCTGAAGGGCTTCACTATGTAGTCGTCGGCGCCAACCTCTAACCCCAACACGCGATCGGCCTCAGCCGCACGTGCCGTAAGCAACAGGATTGGCATGAGATGCCGCTCGCGGATGCGCCGGCAGACTGCAAGCCCGTCCAGGCCGGGAAGCATCCAGTCGAGGATGACCAGTTGGGGCTGGTGCCTCGCCACCAATTCCAGTGCGGACGGTCCGTCGAATGCCTGGTAGACAACATGGCCCTCCGCTGCGAGGTCTGCGCACAGCACGTCACACAGCGCTACTTCGTCTTCCACCACGAGGATCGTCGCCATTCTCTCCTGCCTCCAGCGCTCCTCCCGCCGCGCCCAGCCAATAGAACCGAATGCGCTCTATCGCTCGCAATGATATGACGCCGCCCTACTACTACTACTACCCTGATACCGGCACGTGAGCGGCCCGCAATGTCACGCGGAAGCGACTCCCACCGGTCGGAACCTGCTCAGCAACGACGCTGCCACCCATTGCCTCCACGAGGTCGCGCACGATGGAGAGCCCCAGGCCAAAGCCGCCAGTATGGCGAGCGCGTGAGGCGTCTGTACGATAGAAGCGCTCAAAGACCTGTTCGAGGTCTTCTTCGGCGATACCGATGCCGGTGTCGGTTACGGTCAGTACGAGTGTTGCGGGGGTATCACCGGCCGTGAGCGCAATCGAGACAAGGCCACCCGCAGGAGTGTAGTTGATTGCATTGCGTGTCAGATTCAGCAGCACCTGCGCCAACCGGTCGCGATCGGCATACACAGGCGGTAGGGCCTCTGCAATGTCACGCACAAGCGTCACCTGGCGCTCGCGCTCAGCGAGGGGTTCGAGCGCACGAAAGACTTCCTCGATGACGTCGCGGGCGTCGACTGGGCGGATGTCTAGCTGCAATTTGTCGGTGTCGGCACGCGCCAGCATCAGCAGGTCGTCCACCAGGGCGGCGAGACGCTCGGCCTCGCGCTGTGTCACCGCGAGATAGGCGCGCAGATGCTCGGGGAGCTGCTCCCCCTCAAGCAGCAACAGCGATTCTATGCGTGCGCGGACAGTGGCAGCGGGTGTACGCAGCTCATGCGAGGCGTCGAGGATGAGCTGTCGACGTCCGCTCTCGGCCTGCTCAGCGCGCGCTCGCGCCTCCGCTGCCATCATCTGCGCCTCGGCAAGCTGGAGATCCTTGGGGTTGACGCCGAGCATGGCTCGTGCCACCCACCCCCAGGCGTAGGCTACACCATTGATGAGGTGCAGTGCCCCAGCAAGGACGACAACGCCAAGCGCGCCGATCAACACACTGACTAGGGTTGGCGCAGGTTGAATCTGGTTGCCGAGTCCTAACACCTGAGAGAGGGTGTGGGCGTAGTAGGTAAACAGATCGTACAGGTGGTTACCGCCTTGATAGCTTGCCCACACTGGATCAGCATACGCGACTGCCATAAGATAGAGGACCGGGGCAAGCACGATCACGATTGGAATGAGGAGCAAGATAGCTGTTATAAAGAACCCAACGAAGCCCAAAGGGACACGCACGATCAGGTAGGCCATGCATTTCCAAGTGACAGGATTGCGCAGATGAGCCTTGGTACGCTCCCACAGGGTCGTGCCAGGAGGCAGTGGGGTCGCCATCGGCATGAAGACTATGCCTAGCAGCCAGTGGGCCAGCCATCGCTCGAAATAAGCGACGATCCACGAGCATGCCAGCAGGAAGACTGGCACGGCCAGGATGCTAAGACTTACAGTCACAATCGACCAGAGATCCCCGAATGCCACCGCGTATATATAGCTGAGCGGCAATGCGAGCAGCAAATAAATCACGTTGCCATAGGTATGCCAGCGACGCAGCACGTTGAAGAAGCCCTGCCGCTGCCTGGCGTGTGCCTGCTGCTCACCCTGAGGTCCACGATCGGTGACCATCGCTACACTCGTCATCACTGTACCCTCTCTGTTCTGCTCTTGCCATTGCTTGCCAGCCGACGCGCGCCTGACGCAGCAGCATACAGGTAGATCGATGTAGACCAAGCATAGCAGCAAAGTGTGACGAAAGTATGCGCGAAGTTGTGCGTAGCGTAGACATTGTCGTCATGCATCATCTCGATTTAGACGGCGCGGATGTCATGCGCGTGAGACCTGCGCAGAGCGCTATCGCTGGCGCTCATCTGGATCGGAGATCGCAGCTTGCTCGTGAGGCTGGATGGCGGTCGAGGGGACGGTGAGCATCTCCTGCAGCTCGTTCCAGGCGTAGGCGAGTGGCTCGCGCTTGTAGCCTACCTCACCTGGCGGTATCTGGATCGGGTGGAGTGGCGCGGTAAGCTGCCAGCGGTTGTGTGTGACGCGCCGGAACAGCTTGCGCCGGTCGAGGTAGCGCACGTAACTCGCCACCTGTTTATACGCCTGTTGTGGGTCAAGCAGCCGGGTGTCGACGTGCCTGCCTTGTTCGGAGAGCTCACGCGCCCAAGCACCGACCGCCTGCGTCAGTTCCGCAACACTCCATACGTCGTCCGGCTGCGCCGCATGGCGAGCGATGATGCCTGTGGCTAACTGCGTGCAGGTGAAGCGCATCACTCCGAGCCAGGCAGCGTGTAGCCGCTCGCTCAATTCTTTGGGCGATAGCTGCGCGCCGTCTTCGATGGGGGCGGCCACATCTATAAACATGTGCGGGCGGCCTGTGTGGATGAAGTCGTAGATGATAGCGATGGGCACGATGCGCGTGTCGGGCGGAGCTAATTTGAGCAGGCGAGCGAGTCCGCCGGGGAGCGGGGCCAGGCGCCCGTCGGGCGAGAGCCATCCTTCTGGCCCGGTATAGAGCGAATGGCCGGTGTGCAGGCAATTCGCCAGCTCGGCGATCTGCCGCTCGATCTCGAGAATCGTACGGCGCATGGCGGGTCTACGGGCGCCATTCGCAAAGACTTCGACGCCGCACACACGCTGGAGGGGGTAGTGGTAACGCAAGTGGAGCAGGC
>DASVOW010000273.1:0-3146 GCA_036383155.1 Ktedonobacterales bacterium | reverse complement strand
CGCCGACCTGTTCGCCTATGCGCGCCTGGAATACCTGGAGCAGACACTGGAGCGCGCGCCACTGGAACTGGGAGACCTGCTGAGCCAGGCGGTGGAGAGTGCACAGCCGCTGGCCGTAGCGAAGGGCATCACGCTGACGCTAAACGGGCCAAGTGAGATGTGCCAGCTCTTGGGCGACGGGCATTTGCTGACGCGAGCCATCGAAAATCTACTGGACAATGCCCTGCGCCACACCCCGGAGGGAGGAACGATACAGGTACGTTGGAGCCAGGCACGGGACGCAGTCTTCTCGGTCGGAGACACAGGGCCGGGCATTCCCGCGCATGAGCTGCCTCATCTCTTCACCCCGCTGTATCGCGGCGAAAGCTCGCGCAACCGGCAGACCGGCGGTGCCGGTCTGGGGCTCGCCATCTCGCGGCGCATCTTGCGAGCGCATGGCGGCGACCTCACCGCAGCGAACGCGCCGCAGGGCGGCGCTATATTCATTGGCACGCTCCCCGCGAAGCGCCGCGACACCGCCCCGATCCGGTCCTCGGCGGACACCGCAATGGTCTGAAAGCACGTTCACAGAACGTAGAGGCGAGACGCATCTCATTGTAGTTGGCGCAAGGCGGCAACAAACCTGCGGAGAGATATGTACAAGAAGGCAAAGATTACAAGCGCCCAGAAAGTCAGCGCAATGTACAGAGGATAGGCAACTGAAATGCTCGGGTCGCGGACGTAGACGAAGGACTGACGGCTGTCAGACAGCGCTCCCCAGGCCAGGAAGCCGGCAAACAACACGTACGCGATATCCAGGCGGCGCTGGAAACCGTGATCCGAACGGGCGTAGATGAGCGAGGCAAGCGCCGTAAGAGCGCATCCGAGCCCAAACACGATGGCGAGCATCGCGGCGAGGAAATTCAACACAGGAAGTATCATTGTGGGTTCTCCATCCGTGGGAGTTTCGTTCATCCACTCGCACGATATGACACACATGTGGTACTAGATATCCATTTCCCCGCTGGCATTCTACATCTCAACCGGGCGAAGAGGCAAACGCATGTATATCATGTAGCAGGAGCCGGGAACAATCGTATTTCCAGTTGTTTGATATTGCCTACTCCATACCGGTTCGGAACGCTCGTCAAAGAAGAAGAGTGCTAAGGGCGTGCTCTTGCCCAACTCACGCTTCTTACGAGACATTGTCACCTGCATATCGACAACCAAGAGGGGGAATCTACCATGAGCAGCATGCAACCATTCGAGGCGCACAACACGCTATCTCCTGACGAGAGCGCAGTACGCGCACTCTACCAGCAGGTGTTGCATGGGTGGAACACGCACAGTGGCGCCGCATTTGCAGCGCCCTTCACCGAGGATGGGGAGACCATCGGCTTCGATGGGAGCCAGCTGATTGGACGGGCGGACATTGCCACGACGCTCAACCAGATATTCGCCGATCATGTGACGGCTGCGTATGTGGCGAAAGTCAGAAATGTGCGTATGTTGGGGGCGGATGCGGCTATTCTTCGGGCGGTAGTGGGCATGGTGCCGCCGGGACAGTCGAAGATTAATCCTGCGGTCAACGCGATCCAGACGTTGGTCGCCACCAGGCAGGATGGAACGTGGCGCGTGGCGCTGCTACAGAGTACCCCTGCGCAGTTACATGGCAGGCCGGAGTTGGTCGAGCGGTTGACGGAAGAATTGCAGCAGTTGGTGGGGTGAACTCGCTAGATTGCGGTTATGCCGGTGGAGGTTTATCGAGGGCGCCGAGGGTATCGAGGGTGAGGGTGGCGGCGGCGACGGCAGCGGTCTCGGCGCGGAGGATGCGGGGGCCGAGCGTGACGGGGATGGCGCCGGCACGCTCGGCGAGGGCGATCTCGCCAGGGGAGAAGCCGCCCTCTGGTCCGATGAAGAGGCGTACTTCGGGGATGTCCGTGGGGTCGCTGGCGCGTGCGATGGACTGCTGGAGCGCGGCGCGTAGGGGGAGAGCGGGGGCTTCTTCCCATGGAATGAGAGCGATGCCGCCAGGGGGAAGGCTGGCGAGGGCGTGCATCAGCGGGCGAGGCGGGGTAATCTCGGGCAGGTGGGTGCCGCCGGATTGCTCCAGCGCTTCTGCGACGATACGCGACCAGCGGCGGCGCTTGCCTTCGCTGGCCTCCTCGGCGGCGGCGACGGCGCGCTCGGTGAGCAGGGGCATGAAGGCGGCGACGCCTAGCTCGGTGCATTTCTGCAGTACCCACTCGAACTTGGCGGCTTTGAGCATGCCCTGACAGAGCACGACGCGGGCGGAGGGCTCGGCACGTCCCTCTGCGCGAGGGCCGAGCCGCACGATGACGCGCTTGCGGTCAAGCGCGACTATCTCGGCAGGATAGTCGCCTCCCGCGCCGTCGAGCAGGTGGAGCGTGTCGCCGGTGGTGTGGCGCAACACATCGCGCGCCTGATGAGCGACCTCCTGGGGCAGATCGACCTCATTCCCTGGATGGAGAGGTAAACCTTCGACGACGAAGCGACCGGCAGGCATCAGGCGTTCCCCCGCGTGCCGACGAGGGTGATCCAGTCGCCGTCCTGGATGGCTCGAATGTTGGTGAGGCCAGCGGCGCGGAGGGGTTCCTCGGCCTCGTGGCGACGCTCGGCGATGATGCCGCTGGCAATGAGCGTGCCGCCGGGACGGGTGGCGCGGAGGAGGACCGGGGCAAGTTGGGCGATGACGCGGGCGATGATATTGGCAAGGACGAGATCGAAGACGCCAATCTCGGTGCCGAGTACATCTACATTGGGCGGCAGCGGGAAGTAGGGTTCGCCGGCGGCGCCTTCCAAGCTGGCCAGGCGCACGTCGATGCGATCGGCGAGGCCGTTAATCTGGGCATTGGCGCGGGTGGCGTCGACGGCGGCGGAACTGACGTCGAGCGCGAGGGCGTGCTGCGCGCCGAGCTTGAGGGCGGCGAGCGACAGGATGCCCGAGCCGGTGCCGACATCGAGCACCGTGTCACCGAGGCGCACGACATCTTCGATGGCCTGGACGCAGGAGCGCGTGGTGGGGTGGAGACCGGTGCCGAAGGCCATGCCGGGGTCTAGCTCGATGACGACTTCGTCGGGCTGGGGAGTGTAGTCGCGCCAGGAGGGTCGGATGACGGTGCGCTTGGCCAGATGGAGCACGTGGT
>DASVOW010000272.1:0-6756 GCA_036383155.1 Ktedonobacterales bacterium | reverse complement strand
AGCACGCGGCGGATCGCCTTCTGGATCTCGTCTTCGGTGGCGCTGTCGATGGCGCTGGTGGAGTCGTCGAGGATCAGGATGCGTGGGTCGGTGAGCAATGCGCGGGCGATAGCGATGCGCTGGCGCTGGCCGCCCGAGAGGGTAACGCCACGCTCGCCGACGACGGTGTCGTACCCATCCTTGAAGCCAAGGATGAACTCGTGGGCTTGGGCGTCCTTGGCGGCGCGCTCTACCGCCGCCTGATCGACCTGTTGCCCCAGACTGAAGGCAATATTCTCGGCGATGGTGCGCGAGAAGAGGAAGACATCTTGCTCGATGGTCGAGATCTGCGAGCGGAGCGCGTCGAGATTCCAGTCGCGCACGTCCACGCCGTCGATCAGCACGCGACCATCGCTTACGTCGTAGATGCGATTGACCAGCTTGGTGAGGGTGCTCTTACCGGAGCCGGTCTGCCCGACGATGGCAATGGTCTCGCCGGGACGCGCCCGGAAGGAGATATCGCGCAGCACCGGCGTGTCGCCATAGCCGAAGGTAACATGCTCGAAGGCGATCTCGCCACCCATCTCGCCGGTATGCCCGTGCTCGTTCACGTCTAGCTCGCTCTCCTCGCGCATGATCGCCAGGATGCGCTCAGCACCCGCGACGCCAAGCTGTACGAGCGAGAAGGTGAAGATGGAGATGAAGGTCGGGAAGCGCAGATAACTCATGAGGGCCATGTAGGAGACGAGGCCGCCGACGGTGAGCTGGCCCCACGAGACGAGCAGGATGCCGTGCACGAAGGCGCCGACGAGGGTGATCGCCAGCAACAGCGGCGGGATGTAGCGGGCCTGCACCATGCCATTGCGCACGTAGAAGTCGCGGTAGCGGCGTGCGCGCTCCTCGAACTTGTGGCGCTCCTGTGATTCTTGGGCTGTGGCTTTGACCACCTCGATGCCGGTGATGGCTTCGGTGAGGTCGGCGTTCATCTCACCGAATGCTTTGCGCATGCTGCCCGAGACTGGGTTGAGCTGCTGCGTATAGCGGCGCACGGCGAGGATGAAGACGGCGGTGAAGGCCAGTGGGGCGAGTAGCAACTGCGGATTCATCACGGCGATGAAGATGATCGGCACGATAAGCGCGAGCGACGATTCAAGGATCAGGTCGAGCCCTGGCACAACCATATCACTGAGCTGGTCCATGTCGTTGGCGGCGCGGGCCATAATGTCGCCGACATGCTGGCGGTTGTGAAATGTCTGGCTCTTGCCAAGGAGGCTCAGGTAGAGCTCGTCGCGGGAGTCGCGTTTGAGTCGACTGCCCAGCACCTGGCTGGAGAGGCGGGCGGTGAGGTCCGCCACGCCGCTGCAGACCACAAGCGCCAGAATGGTGGCCGCGATCCAGAGGAGCGCACCTTGATCCGGGTGCGGCGCCAGCACGGCGTTGAACGCGGCGCCAGTGCGGGTCGCTACCACTGAAGAGAGGATCATGGAGGTTACAGTCAAGATGATGCTGGTAAAGAGAAAGAGCTTGTTACGCAGCATGTGCGAGATGATCCAGCGAACGGGGCCGGAGCGGTTGTAGATATGGGTGCCAGTAATGGTGAACTCTTGCCTGGACAAAACACTACCTCATCCTTCTATCTCGCACTGCGGTCGAACGAGAGCGCTTCGCATGTATGCGACGCAAAGCGACCATCAGAGGGTACAACAAGCTAGAAATTTATTTCAAGTCCGCCAGTATTTTTGCTGCCCGTCCGGTGCGACCACGGCGATGGTTCGTTTGAAGCTGGAGGTCCTGCCATCAGCAGCCACAACAGGGGCTAAATGCTATTCCAAGAGAATGTCGCCAAGTCGGAAGGCGTCCTGGTTGCTCATACTTGGGCAGATGTTACCGGGGGTGATGACGATGGTCTTGCAGTGGCTAAGCATATTGAAATGTCTCCCTGCTGGCACTTTCGTCGCTGGCGCTGGCTTGCGGGCAACAGGGAGAGTGTACATGAGTATTTGTGACAACGAGTGTCAGGAATATATAACTCGGCTATATTTGGGTCTTACGACTGTTCCTTCTCAATGGTAATCCCGGCAAGAGCTAGGTCACGAGCGGTAAGATCTTGTGCATCCGCTGCACGATAGTAGACGCGAGTATCAGGTTGGGGCTTCTCGAGCATGTAGTAGAGGTTTCCGCGGCGGTTGGACTCGTGTGTCGCTAAGGGGTCAGACGCAAATCTGTATCTGCTGCGATATAGCAGATAGGGCCACTCCTGCTCATCTTTTATCCTCCATATCACCTGTTGGCGCAGCACGAACAGTCCTTCCTCACGTACTACATGTACACTAAAGGGGTCCAATCGGCACAAAATATCATCTTCGTCGTAAGGTATGTACCCCTCTGGTGACTCGGCGATGACGTCTGGGTCAAGTTCACAGCGCCGCTTCAACTCGTAATAGGGGTTGAGTTCTATCAAGTCATGGAAGTTCAGTTGGAATGCTGAAGAGGTTAGCTGCTCAACATTAAAACGGCCTCGTACGAGGGTGTTGAGTACCTGCCCCGCTCCGTCGAGCATCTCCAGTGTGCCCGTCGAGTTGAATTGGAGTGTATGCAAGTAGTCGTAGAGGTTGGGATTGGCTGCGAATACTCCTCCTGCCGAGAAGGGATCGGGCAACTGGTCAGGCATCAGTACTTCCTTTCTAAGCCTCACGGGTAGTGGCGGCGAGGATCTCGGGGCCGCGCTTGAGCAGTACAGGAGCGATCAGGCGGGTGGCGAATTGGTAGAGGCTGATGCCATAGATCAGGGCGACGGGCACGGTGTAGATGAGCCATTGCTGGCGCTCGATGCCGAAGGGGACGATCACGGCAACGGCAACAGGGATGAGCAGAATGGCGGTGACGACGAGTGTCCCGATGGCGATGATGCTGCGCAGGCAGCCGTTTTCCTGGGCGATGGTGCTGGTATCGCCGGTGCGCATCTGGCGCATGCGGAATGGGGAGACCACTGAAGTGACGTTGCCGCAGGCGAGCATGACGAAGATGGCGGCGGTGCCAACCGCTATGGCGAGTGGCACGTTGCTCCAGCCGCTGCCGAGAGCGGCGCGGGCACAGGTCAGGGCTACCAGGATGACGAACGACATCGCCCCGGTGAAGAGGTTTTTGCCGAAGAGGATGTCGAGCGGGCGCACCGGGAAGAGGAAGAGCATTTGCAGGCCGGCGCGGTCCATCCCGAGGGAGTTGAGCGAGAAGGTAAGGATCACGAGCAGCGCGGGGAAGATGCCCAGGAAGATCGAGAGGGGACCATTGTTGAAGCGGCTGGATGAAGCGGCATCCGTCCCGGCGTAGAAGCGCGGCACGAGCAGGAAGATGGTGGCGAGCAGGGTGCTGAGCAAGGCTGCTTTGAGCTGCGGATCGCGCCAGAGATAGCGCGCATCCTTCTGGGTGATGGCGAGGGCGACGGGCGAGAGGGGGCGCCATCCGCGCCGCGTGGGTGGAGCCGCGGGCAGGGCGTGAATGGCGCTGCTGTTGGCTGCATTGGAAACCGCGAGCGTTGGCCGGGGCCTGCGAACCCGGCGGCGGGAGTCTGACCCTGCGCTTTCGGCGCTGGTGATGCCCCGCTCAAGGACGACGGCCCAGACCCAGAGCAGCACTGGCACGAGGATGATCGAGCCCAGCAGCCAGGGGAGCGCCAGCAGGATATTGCCATCGTTCGCCAGCGCGATAGCCTGCGCGCCCATGCCGGGGGGCGTCCAGCGGAGGTAGGTGGCGAGGTCTACCCGCTCGATGGAGGTGGGGTCGCTGATGATGAAGCTGCGGGCGACAAGTTGGCTGCCAAGGGAGCAGGCGGAGCCAAAGAGCGCGAAGACGATCACCGTCAGGTCGCGGAAGCGGCGCGTGCGCAGCAGTCCCATCAGCGCGGCGAGTATAAGTTGGCTGAAGCCGACGGTATGGATGTAGGCGGCGAGCAGCGCGACGACTGTGACGGCTGCGGCAAGCGGGGAGGCATGCCAGCCGAAGAAGACGGCGACGTAGAGCACGACGATGATGATCGTGGTGAAGTCGAAGAATGTCGCCAGCACCAGGCTGACCATTTGCTCGCCGCGTGTCAGTGGATAGATCTGGAGCTTGGTGACATCAAGCCCCTCGTTGAGGGTGTATTGCAGGAGTGGCAGAGCAGCCCAGCCGATATAGAGTAGCGCGAGCACACCAAAGAGGATCTGCGTGGCAGCGGCGTGCGGGAGGGAGGTATAGGCCCAAACGCTACCATAGG
Organism: Ktedonobacterales bacterium; assembly: GCA_036383155.1. Taxonomy (GTDB): domain Bacteria; phylum Chloroflexota; class Ktedonobacteria; order Ktedonobacterales; family JADMIN01; genus DASVOW01. The sequence continues at coordinate 2,522 of DASVOW010000272.1, read as the reverse complement.
CAAGGCCGAATGCGGCCGGTATGATGAAGAGCATGGCAAAGACCAGCCCAACGATGCGCTGCCAACTGCGGGTGTAGCCGCGCAGCGTAAGCTTCCAGCGCAGCCAGAGGAGGGTGCGCACGTGCGCGGGGTTGATGGCGTAGCTTGGCTGGCTGGTAGGGCTGCCGGCTGGTATAGATGCTCCTTGGGTGCCGGCTATTCCAGCCATTCGAGACCTCCCTCGCGGGTGTTTGCGCCTACAAGCTGCAGGAAGATATCTTCGAGGGAGCTATTCTCCGCGCCTGCACCGCCTGAGGTGGCGGCGCGCTGGCGTAGCTCGGCGAGGGTGCCCTCGGCGACGAGCGTGCCGGCGTTGATGATGCCGACGCGGGTGCAGAGGCGCTCGACCACTTCCATGATGTGCGAGCTGAAGAAGATGGTGGTGCCGGTGGTCGTCAGGTCGCGCAGGATATCGCGGATGACGCGCGAGCTGACCGGATCGATCCCCTCGAAGGGCTCGTCAAGGAAGAGCACCTGTGGCCGGTGGATCAGTGCCGCCGCGAGCGAGATCTTTTTGCGCATGCCGACGGAGTAATCCACCACAAGTTTATCGGCGTCGTCGCCGAGCATGAGCACGTCGAGCAGTGACTGCGTGCGGCGGCGCACTTCGTCCTTGGGGATGTCGTAGAGGCGACCGGCGAATTCGATCAGCTCGCGACCGGTGAGCCGGTCGTACAGGTTGAGCTGCTCGGGAAGCACGCCCATCGCGGCCTTGGCGCGTAGGGGGTCGCGCCAGACATCCACACCGGCGATGAAGGCTGTGCCGCTGGTGGGGCGCAGCAGACCAACCATCATCTTGATGGTGGTGGACTTGCCGGCGCCGTTGGGGCCAAGAAAGCCGAAGAACTCGCCACGCCGCACGACGAGATTGAGTCCATTCACTGCGACTTTCTGGCCGAAGGTCTTGGTCAGTCCCCAGGCGGCGACGGCAGCATCCGGCGGCAGTGCGAACGGCATAGGCTGCATGGGCTGCATCGGTTGGTTGGGGAACTGTTCGGCGCCGGGTTGGGCGGGGGATGGCACAGTCATGCATCGGTTCCTTGCTCTATACGACGCCGTGTGCTGTCACGCGCGGCGTGGGTGATGGCAGAATCGGAAGAAAGGGAACGAGTGCTACGGTCCATCCTGATTGTAGCATCCGGCGCACAACTATGGCAGAGGTGCGTGCCGGAGGGAGTGTTTCGGCTTGTGGGCGCGGGTGATTCGCGCGAGACAGTATGCTATACTCCGGCCAAGGGCGGCTCCCGCACAACGGTGGAGCGAGCGAGCCTCCGCACACGAGCACGATCAGCCTTTGCAGAGAAAGCTGGGGAGAGCGATGCGGGATGAGCGCGAGATAGCGATTCGAGACGCTACGGGCGAAGATTCGGCGGCGATCGCGCGCATCTACAACCAGGGGATCGAGGACCGAAGCGCAACATTGGAGACGCAACCGCGCACGGCGGAGGAGCGTGCCCACTGGCTCGCGGCACGTGGGTCACGACATCCAGTGCTCGTCGCGGTAGATGGCACGGGGATGGTGGCCGGCTGGGGGTCGCTCAACTCATTCAATGCCCGGCCTGCGTACGATCATGTGGTTGACTTCTCCGTCTATGTGGCGCGCGAGCAACGTGGGCGTGGCATCGGCGATGCGCTGCTGAGCGCGCTGGAGGAACGGGCGCGGGAGATAGGCTATCACAAGATGGTACTGGCGGCTTTTCCCGTCAATGCGCCTGGGATGCGCCTCTACGAGCGCCATGGCTTCCGTATGGTGGGGGTGTATCGTGAGCAGGGTGTGCTCGATGGTCGCTGGGTGGATGTGATTATCATGGAGAAGATCCTGAGCTAGGCTGCTGGGGGATTTCATTTTTGTAGGCATGAGCAATCGGCGATGTGGGCCATCTTGCAACTGTAGAATCGAACAAGGCGCGCATGAATAAGCAAGGGCGATCGTGGCAGGGTGTCTATTACGGCTGGATTATGCTCCTCACGGTTTCCTTCACGGAGATGGTGTCGTGGGGGGTGTTGTATTACGCCTTCACCGTCTTTCTGAAGCCGATGCATGCGGCGCTGGGCTGGTCTACCGCGCAACTGACCGGCGCATTCTCGCTCGCGCTGCTCGTGAGCGCGGTGGTGGCCCTCCCCGTCGGTCGCTGGCTCGATGAGCACGGGACGCGCTGGCTCATGACCTGTGGATCGTGTGTCGCGGCCCTGCTGGTGCTCGCCTGGGGATGGGTCGATAACCTCGTCGTGTTCTATCTGATCTGGTGCGGCATTGGGATCACGATGGCTGCTGTGCTCTATGAGCCTGCTTTTGCCCTGGTGGCGACATGGTTTCGGCAGCATCGTGCTCGCGCGCTCACTGTCCTGACGTTCATCGCGGGCTTCGCGAGTGTGGTCTTTGTGCCGCTGGCACAGTGGCTGGTGCAGGCCCAGGGCTGGCGCACGGCGCTGGTGACGCTGGCGGTGCTGCTGGCAGCGGTCACCATTCCATTGCATGCGGT
>DASVOW010000271.1:0-4222 GCA_036383155.1 Ktedonobacterales bacterium | reverse complement strand
ACGTTGCCCGCCGTGCAGAAGATCTCTTCCTCGACTGGCTCGCATCCGCCCTCGCGGGACGTGGCGCGCAGCCAGTGCGGGCGCTGGAAGCCGTCGCGGCGATGATGGGACCAGCGAACGGCCCAAGCGAGATCGTGGTCTCGCGCCGCCGCACGTCGCCACTCTTCGCCGCGCTCGTCAATGGCGCCGCGTCACATGTCGTCGAGCAGGACGACGTCCACAACGGCTCGGTGTTTCATCCGGGCACGGTAGTTTGGCCGGCAGTGCTCGCCGCCGCACAGCAGACGGGGGCAAGCGGGCGCGAGGTCATCACCGCCGGGGTGGCCGGGTACGAGGCTGGTATCCGTGTGGGCGAGGCGCTGGGCCGCTCGCACTACCGCGTCTTCCACACCACCGGCACGGCGGGAACACTGGCCGCGGCGGCGGGCGCGGCGCATGTGCTCGGCGCCGATGCATCCACGATGCTGCATGCGCTCGGGTCGGCGGGCACGCAGGCAGCGGGCCTGTGGGAGTTCCTGCGCGACGCCGCCGACTCGAAGCAGCTCCACACCGCCAAAGCGGCCGCCGACGGTCTCCTTGCCGCCTATCTAGCGCGCGAAGGCATGACCGGGGCGACACATATTGTCGAGGGCGCACAGGGCATGGCGGCCGGCATGTCCAGCGATGCCGACATCACGCGCCTCGTCGCCGATCTCGGCAGCCGCTGGTGTCTCGCCGAGACTTCCTTCAAGCTCCATGCATCCTGCCGCCATACCCATCCTGCCGCCGATGCCCTGCTCCTCCTCATGGGCGATGAGAGGGTGCACGTGGATGCCATTCGCCACGTGCGGGCGCGCGTGCATCAGGCGGCGATAGATGTGTTGGAGCCGGCGGCCCGCGCGGCGACGATCCATCAAGCCAAGTTTTCTATGCCGTTTGTCCTTGCGCTGATCGCCCTGCGCGGCCATGCCAGCATCGACGACTTCACCGCCGAGAGCCTGGGCGATCCGGCGATGCGGACATTCATGCCGCAGGTGGAGATGGTGCTGGACTCAGAGGTTGATGCCGCCTACCCGGCGCGCTGGATTGGGGTGGTGGAGGTGGAGACAGCAGACGGGCGCACCCACCGGGCACGCGTAGATGTGCCCAAAGGTGACCCGGGCAATACGCTCACGCGCGACGAGATCGCGGCAAAGGCACACCGGCTGGCCGCATTCCGCAACGGCGCGACGCCGGCTGAGATGGACGCGCTCATCGCGCGCATCTGGAATCTGCAGCATGAGCGCAACGTGCGCGACCTGCTCCATCTGCAGTAGCGAGTCACCGCGCCTGTCGCGCTTCATCTATCTCTGTCGATAGGGTAAGAATGAGCCAGATAGAGCGACCGCCAGACGCATGGTTGCATGCGTCTGGCGGTCGGACTCAATAACGAGCGCATCCAACAATCGAGAGGTTGGATTAGATGTCGAGGTTCTTCACGTACTTGGCGTGGGACTCGATGAAGCGCTTGCGCGGCATGACCTCGTCGCCCATGAGCATCGTGAAGGTCTCGTCGGCCTTGATGGCGTCGTCGATAGTGACCTGGAGGACGGTGCGGGTGGCGGGATTCATCGTCGTCTCCCACAGCTCCTCGGGGTCCATCTCGCCGAGACCCTTGTAGCGGTTGACGGCGGCGTTGCGGTCGCCCAGGCGGGCCAGGAACTCGTCGCGCTCCTGATCGCTGTAGACGTAGTGGCGCTGCTTGCCAACCTGGATGCGGTAGAGGGGCGGCAGGGCGATGTAGAGATGGCCGGTGGTGATGAGCTGCTCCATGTGGCGGAAGAAGAACGTCAGCAACAGCGTGCGGATGTGGCTGCCGTCTTCGTCGGCGTCGGTCATCAGGATGATGCGGCCGTAGCGCAGCTTGTCGTAGGTGATCGTCTCGCCGATGCCGGTGCCGAGCGCGGTGATGATGTTTTTGATCTCCTCGCTGGCGAGCATGCGGTCGAGGCGGGCGCGCTCGACATTCAGGATCTTGCCGCGCAATGGCAGGATCGCCTGGAAGTGGCGGTCGCGGCCCTGCTTGGCCGAGCCACCGGCGGAGTCGCCCTCTACGAGGTAGAGCTCGCAGCGCTCGGAGCGCCGCTCCGAGCAGTCGGCGAGCTTGCCGGGGAGCGTCGAGTCAAGGGCATCTTTGCGGCGCACCAGCTCACGCGCCTTGCGGGCGGCGTCGCGGGCGCGGGCCGAGTTGATGCACTTGTCGATGATGCGCTTGGCCTCGGAGGGCGTCTCCTCCAGGTACTTCGCCAGGGCCTCGGCGACGACGTTCTCCACCTGGTTGCGCACTTCGGCGTTGTTGAGCTTGCCCTTGGTCTGGCCCTCGAACTGCGCCTCCGGCAGCTTCACGCTGATGGCGGCGGTCAGGCCCTCACGCACGTCATCGCCGGTCAGATTGGAATCGGACTCTTTGAGCAGGTTCGCCTTGCGGCCATACTCATTGAGTGTGCGGGTCAGGGCCGAGCGGAAGCCGGTGACGTGCGAGCCACCATCGACGGTGTTGATGCCGTTGGCAAAGGAGAAGAGCGTCTCGCTGTAGCCATCGTTGTATTGCAGCGCCACCTCGACTATCGTTTTGTCCACTTTGCGCTCGATATGGACGGGGCGGGCCATGACGACGTTGCGGTTCTGGTTGAGGTGGCGCACGAAGGACTTCAGGCCGCCGTCGAAGTAGAAGGTGACCTCTTGCTCGCGGCCCTCGCGCTCGTCGATCAGCTTGATGGTCAGGCCGCGATTGAGGTAGGCCATCTCGCGGAAGCGCTGCGCCAGGGTATCGAACTGGAAGTCGCCAGTCTCCATGATGGAGAGGTCGGGCTTGAAGATCGTCTTGGTGCCAGTGCCTTCGGCGGGGCCGATGACCTTGACTGGGGCGACGGGGATGCCCTTGCGGTACTCTTGGGCGTAGAGCTTGCCGCCGCGCCTGACCTCGACGCGGGTATGTTCGGAGAGCGCGTTGACGGCGGAGACGCCGACGCCGTGCAGGCCGCTGGAACCCTGCTTGTAGCCCTCGCCGCCGAACTTGCCGCCGGCGTGGAGGATCGTCATGACGACCTCAAGGGTGGACTGCTTGGGCTTCTTGGGGTGCGGCTCGACGGGAATGCCGCGGCCATTGTCCTCGATGGAGGCGGAGCCGTCGGCGCGCAGCACGATCTCGATGCGGTCGCAGACGCCGGCCATGGCCTCGTCGATGCTGTTATCGACCACCTCAGTGACGAGGTGATGCAATCCGCGAATGTCGGTGCTGCCGATGTACATGCCGGGGCGCTTGCGGACAGGCTCCAGACCTTCGAGAATTTCTATCTGACTCGCGCCGTAATCGTTGGTGTCGACGAGCGCGCTGGAACGTTGTGCTACCATAGAATCTGTTTATGCCTCCTCAACATGCGCCCCAGACGAGATCCAGAGCCGGTGCATATCCTCTCGCGTACACAGTGTCTTTTTGAGAATGTGTTTTGCCCTCACTTGGCTCGCTTTAACCTGGCACAGATGGCCTCATCGCGCGACGTGTCACGCGCAGGCCGGCCGGGCGGGCGGAGGAATGTATGGAATGGATAGGATAGGTAGGGATGAGCGCTGTGGCAGCTGAGAAACGAGGATGGGGAGATGGCGGGACATCGGGGATATACGCCGTCACTGCCTGAAACAATCTCTCGCTCCTGCCCTGTAGATGAGGGCATACTAGTGTGAGCCACACGCGCATGATCACCTCATTATTTTACCACATTTTGCCCCTCGTCGTCCGGCACATAGGACCCTTGGAGCCGCTTCTCATGCGGCGCGAAGGTTCATTGCTCGCTTGTAGATGTGCGGTACTGGTACCGCACTATTCCTTGCGAGCGTGTGGGATGTGGAAAAGTGGACGGGTGAGGGGCGAGGTTCAACTTCATGTCACGCTCGCTCCCATGCCGGGCAGGCGGGGGTGTAGCCGTCGGCCTCGCGTTTCTTCGTCGTCGCGTCGTGGGTACAGTAGAAGCGCGTGGCGGATGGTGCACGGAAGGAGGCGCAGGTCTCGCAGGTGTGCAGTATCGGTCGTCGCAGTGTTGGCGACGATTGTGGAGAGGTTGCTCGTACCACACGCACGGGCGGCGTCTTTGTTGGGATTGGTGGCAGTGGAGCGGGCCTCATCGTATCAGTGGTGTCGTGTTGCGGTGCGCGTGTCGCCTTGTCTTCGTAGATGGGTGCCACGGCGCGGTCACCTTGAGTGGCT
>DASVOW010000270.1:0-9031 GCA_036383155.1 Ktedonobacterales bacterium | reverse complement strand
ACGAGCTCTGGTCCGGGGCGCAGCAGCAGGTGATAGGTGTTTGACAGCACGATGCTCGCGCCCATGGCCTCCAGGTCATCGGGACCGACGGCTTTCACGGTTGCATGTGTCCCTACGGGCATGAAGACGGGGGTTTGGATGACGCCGTGGGGTGTGCGCACGATGCCTGCGCGCGCGGCGGTCTCGCCGCACCGCGCCACTACCTCGAAGCTTAGCGCCTGCCCCTCCGGCAGCGTATGGGTGCTGTGGCTCACTGTTGACTTCTCACCGCTGTTCGTCTCTGGCATCGTCCGTATCCTGAACTGTCTCTGGTCTTAACTGACTGATCTCAACCGGCACATTCGCTTATTGTACCGCATCGACGGCTGGATGTGGGGGCGAGACGGCTGGAACCTGGGTGAGGCCTGGATCTGTTGGCGCCCTATTGCATTCACCCCATTCATAGTGTATCCTTTGCTCGGTATTACACCAGCCTGCCGGAGCGGTTTCACAGTTGGTGTTGTGCTGCGAATTCTGCGAGCAACGGGTGAGAGTGTTGAACCTGTTGCGACTTTCACGCCCGTCAGTGAGGACGGCGAGTGAGGGAGGCCCCGCAAACCCATGTACGAAGACAAAACGTTGGTGTGTCGTGAGTGCGGCCAGGAGTTCGTATTTAGTGCGGGTGAACAGGAGTTTTATCAGCAGAGAGGGTTGCTCAATGAGCCTGGGCGTTGTCCCTCCTGCCGCCAGGCGCGGCGCCGCCGTATGTCTGGTCAGGCGATGGGCGGCGAGCGTGGGCCGCGCGAGATGCATACTATCGTCTGTGCCGAGTGTGGCGCCGAGGACCAGGTACCATTCCTCCCACGTAACGACAAGCCCGTCTATTGTAGCGCGTGTTTCGACAAGGTGCGCGTACGTCGCTAACTACACCTAGTGAGTAATTGCGGCACCTGTTCCTCACGGGTGCCGCGTTTTGCTGGCAGGCAGGCGGGTCGCGGAGAGGATGTCGCGAGACTGTGAGACCAATTGTCCCACGCCAGAACACCATTTGGGGTCTTGTCTTCGTTGTAAAGACAAAGAGTCTACACTAAGGCCGCGTGCGCGTATCAGATGGGGTACCTGGACCAGGTATGCTGGGTGCGGTATGCGTTGCGCCAACTAGAGGAGCTATTGGCCGGCATGATGTCACCCTACCATCCCTCGCGCCTGGTTTTCAGGCTGTCGCGCGGGCGTTTTGTTCCGCTTACGTTGCTCGGCGTGCTCGGCGTCGCGCTGCTGTCACTCCTGCTCTCCTTCGCCGGCTCGGCGTACGCTGCTGCGAATACTCGCGCGCCGGGCGGTAACTTTGCCAATCCTGTCGTGCGAGCGGTGGATGTTGCCGGACCGGCGATTGTGCGGCTTGCGACACTGTACCAGGGGCATATTGAGCTCGACCTTTGCGGGCAGGCAGTGCAGGTGCCGGCGGGCGGCAATGGATATACCCTGGGCGGACTCGGGTCGGGCGCGTTCATCAGCGCGAATGGTGATATTCTAACCGCCGATCATGTCGTCCATATTGATAAGGCGAGCCTCGACGATGAGATCTTCCAGAGTCCGCAGAGCGCCTCGGATATAGCTACTGCTATCAACGCCCATGCGGGCTGCCTCGGCATCAACTATCGTGTCACTGCTGATAACATCGCGAACGGCTACGTCCAACTCGTCGGCATCCCGTACAGGACATCGTATTCTGAGCCGCGCCGTCTCGCGTGGCAGTCAACATCATACAGCGGGCCGATCCTCGCCGACTCGTCCGACGACATAGCGAAGGCGTTGCTTGCGGCGCCGTATCAAGAGGCCACGCTCGTCACATCGAGCACCTTCGACGAGAATGACCTGGCGGTGCTACATGTCGCTCTGACCGACACGCCGAGCATCCAGCTCGACGATTCTACTGAGGTTGCAGCCGAAGATCAGCTTACCATCATCGGCTTTCCGGGCAACGGCGATGTCTCCGGCAATGTCACCGATCTGCTGACACCGTCGATCAACGCTGTGACGGTCAGCGCTATCAAGTCGGGTCCGAACGGCGCCAAGCTGATCCAGGTCGGCGGTAATGTCGAGCACGGCGACAGCGGTGGCCCTGCCCTCGATAGTGCCGGCCATATCGTCGGCGTCGTGAGCTTCTCTGGGGGTGATCCGCGTGGCAGTACGGCATTCATGCGCAGCAGCAATAATGCGCGCACGCTGATCACAAGTGCGGGGGTGAGCACGCGCCCTGGCACGTTCCAGAAGCTGTGGGAGCAGGCATTTGCGGATTATGCTTCCACCGCGCCGGGTCACTGGCACAAGGCGGCGAGCGAGCTTGACGCACTGAGCGCACGGTATCCATCCTTCAAGGGCATCCAGGAGTATCGGAAGTTTGCCGACAACGCGGCTCAGACAGAGAACGTTGACTCGTTGCCGCTCTCGTCGCAGCTTGGCAGTCTGATCGCGGTGGCTGTGGCAGTAGTCGTGATTATCGCTGTGGCGCTGGTGGTTTTCTTTGTCGTGCGACGTCGCCGTGCCCCAACAGCAGTCGCTCCCGCTATGGTGAGCCAGGCACTGCCGCCGTCACCGTATGGGCCATCGCCGTATGGCGGCTATCCTGGCAATCCTTATGGGCCACCGGCGGGATACGGTCCGTATGGTGGCTATGCCCCGCCGAGCATGGGCGGCTATGGTGGCTACGCTCCGCCGAGCAATTTCCGGCCGACGAGTGGCATCTCGAATGTTCCCGCGGGGGTCGCCGCAGTGCCATCGACGGCGGGGCAGGAGATGCCCGGTCCCTCTACGTTGCAGGAGCTAGCAACGGGCGGCACGGCGGGACGGATGTCGTTTCCGCCGATATCGCACGCGAATGGCAGCGCATCGTTCGAGGGTGCGCCTGCGACACCGCGCGCTGCTGTTGGGGTTGAGATGCCATCATCCGGCACTACCGGCCCAGCATCCTACCCTTCATCTGGTGCATCCTATACACCACCGTCTGGTGCATCCTATACACCACCGTCGCCGGTATCTTCGCCTTCCTGGTCGCGATCGGGAGGTGATAACGGCGCGACTGCCGCTGTGTCGCAGTACTATTGTGTCAACGGGCATAGTATGGCGCCCAATGAGTTATACTGTAACATATGTGGTGCTTCACGCCGGCCTGACTCGACGTATTCGCCGTACTCATCGCGCCCGTAGGCGACACGTTTCTTGCTTTGGTTGCGCTCCGTCGCTCGCAGGCCCGACCACTGGATGGTCGGGCCTGAATTGTGCGATATGGTATCCGTATGATTGCACGACGAGGCAAAGGGAGATAGTGGAGTAGCGCGATCGAGAACGATCGCGTATTATGTATATCGGCGTAGGTAAATTTGCGTAGGGCTTCGTGGAGCGCGGTCTTGCAAGGGTAGGTCATCATAAGGAATCGATCATTCTTGTAGATTGGGGAGTTGGGGCCCCTTCGCCGTGGAGGATACAGCACGCGTAATGGAGCAGGAATATCCTTTGGCATATCTCGCACAGATGGTTGCGAGCGCGCTTGGCCAAGATCGCCCAACGCGCCTGGCATTGCATAATACTGACCGGTTTGGCTTGGTGCACCTCTATTTTGCACACGGGCGACTGAGCCGTGTGGAGGGGCACCGGGCGTCTCCTCGGGCCTCGTTGTCGGATCTTGCCACGTGGCACGCCGGCACCATTCGCCGCGACTATGGATCATCGGCGGCGAACGCGGGCGCGAGCGAGCATGACGCTCAACTTGCACAGGCGCTGACTGAGGCTATCCGTACACTGGAGGCCAATGGTGTCATCCGTCCAGCGGGGCCTGGGATATCGCACCCTGGCACGCTTGGCACGCAGTCAGGACCGTTGCGGATGCGCACACCACACACACCACGTCCTGGCTCATCGCCTCTGCCGCTGTACCCGTATACTCCGGTGCCGAAGAGTATGCCGGTGCCGGGGAGTATGCCACCAATCATGCGAGAGGTGTCTCAGGTGGAATACATGGCTGGGTTGCCGCCACTGGCCGGCGCGGCAATGCCACCGGAGCCGCCTGCATCGATACGCGGCGACGCGGAGGCGACCAGTGGAGCGCTCCTGACCGGTCCACAGTGGCAGTTAATCGCGTTGGTCACTCATCAGGTTGTGGAGCAAACTGGACAACAGATCGGACGGCAGCTTGCCGACAATCTGTTGCGGCAGGCGTTGGGCCAAACCTCGGCGCGCAAGGAGCCGCTCAGGGTTGTCGAGATAGACGCGACTGGTTGGTTGCAGAGTGTGCCCTCGCCGGAGGGCAAGACAATCACGGATTATGCTACTACCGCTGTCACGGATGCTGTAGCCGCTCTCTTGACCAACTATGAGCAGCGCTGCGCCGCGCTCGTGGGCGCGGCGCAAGCGCAACAGGCGATCGCCGTCGCTACTGGACCGTTTCGGGCGTCGCTTGCCCAGATCGGCCTCGTGGTAGCCGATGAGGCGAATGAGCGTAGGTAGTAGGCAGTTCCTCTCTTAGCAGTTCCTCTATTGCTTGTAGCCATGCGGGTGGGCTTGCCGCCACTTCCACGCGCTCTCGACGATCGCGCGCAGGTCCGCATAGCGCGGCTGCCATCCCAACTCGCGGCGGATGCGCTCGGAGCTTGCTACCGTCGCGACCTGATCGCCTGACCGGCGCGGCTTTTCCTCTATCTGCAGCGGCATGCCCGTCACCTCGCGCGCCACATCCACTACCTGCCGTACGGAGTAGCCGTTGCCGTTGCCGACGTTGTAGATGCGTAGTCCGACATCTTGGCGTCCGATGGCCAGCATATGCGCCTGCGCCAGATCGATTACGTGGATGTAGTCGCGCACGGCAGTGCCGTCTACTGTCGGATAGTCGTTGCCGTAGATCGTCACTGGCCGCCCATCAGCAGCCGCCTGTAGCACGAGGGGAATCAGGTGCGTCTCGGGATCGTGGTTCTCGCCGTTGCGCTCACTGGCGCCGGCAGCGTTGAAGTAGCGCAATGAGGTGCAAGTGAGGCCGTGTGCCGGTGCGACCCAGCGCATCATTTGCTCGGCCATCAGCTTTGACTGCCCGTAGGGATTCGTCGGGAGGGTTGGCTGATCTTCGTCGATCGGCAGGCGCTCGGGGTCGCCATAGAGGGCGGCGGTTGAGCTGAACACCAGCTTCTTCACGCCGGTGTCGATCATGGCGCGTAGTACGCTCATCGTGCCGCCCACGTTATTCTCGAAGAAGCGGTCCGGGTTCGTTACGGAGTAGTTGACCTCGATCAGGGCGGCCATATGGATGACTGCTTCGATCTGATAGTCGGTCAGCGCACGGCGGAGGCGCTCCGTATCCGCTACATCGCCCTGGACCAGGGGGATATCCGCCGGGAGTGCAGCGGGATGCCCTTTTACCAGAGAGTCGTAGACGATGGGTGTATGTCCGGATTTGGCCAATTCTTCGACGATGACGCTGCCGATATAGCCGGCCCCGCCGGTTACCAGCACCTGCATGCCTGTTCTCCTATCATGAATGCCACTTGTATCGCATGTGTCTTGTATTAACATACACCAACGCGGCATCTGGCCTCATTGTGGCTTGTATGCGTACTGGCACAAGTATAAGAGTGCGGCGTACGTCGGGGCAAGTGTGGGTGCGCCTTGACGTTGATATGCAGGCATGGATACGATTTTTGCGGAGAGGATAGCGACGTTTCCCATATAGCCCAAGCTTGATGTGGACCTCGCTTCTCGCCTTTTTGTGGTGACCCAATGTATCTCACCCTAGCAGAGAGTGATTGTTATATGACAGCACACGCCACGTCACGGCATATGCCGATTATCTTCGCCTTGCTTGTAAGCGTGCTTTTGCTCGCGGCTTGCGGCTCGTCCGCCGCGCCAAGTGTGACGACACACAAGCCCACCGCTACAGCCAACACCAGCGTTAAACCTGCTGTGAGCTACGTGGCCTTGGGGGCATCGGATGCGGTGGGCGTTGGGGCAAGCGACCCCAATACGCAGGGTTATGTGCCTATCATCATTTCGCGTCTGCCGAAAGGCTCAGAGGCGCTCAATCTGGGCGTCAGCGGCATCCTGCTGCATGATGCGCTCAAGCAGGAACTGCCCGAAGTGGCGGCGGCACAGCCTACAGTCATCACCATCTGGCTTGTCGGCAACGATTTCCGCGGATGTACGTCGCTGCAACAATATGCCGCAGATCTCGATACGTTGCTCACGACGCTCCACGATCAGACGCATGCCCAGGTCTTTGTCGTGAACACGCCTGAGATGAGCCTGCTGCCTTATTTTCGAGAGGGCGCACCGCAGGGAGGAGCCTGTGTGCAGGGGGCGTCAACTGCCCAGGTGCATGCGATGGTGCTGCAGTGGAATCAGGTGATCGATCCGATTGTGGCGAAGCATGGCGATGTGCTGGTGGACCTCTATAACACCGATTTTGCCAGCCATCCTGAATATGTCTCGTCGCGTGATGGGTTCCACCCGTCGAACCAAGGGTATGCCCGGCTGGCGGATCTCTTCTGGACGCAGGTGCTTGCCCATAAAGCTGTCCCTGTGGCGTAGCTGAGGTTATACGCCTCAGCTTGCCGATTTTGATTTGCTGGACTGGCTTTTGCTGTGCTACATTCAGCGGGGCGTGCAGGGCAAGCCGTGGGCGTGTGTGCCAGTCACTTTGGGTGGCACGGAAATAGCCAGCGGGATCACAGATGCTGAACCGCCGTGAACCGTTGCCTGGACACCACAAGAAATTCTACCAGTTCGGACAGAGCGAAAGGCTTGATCACTATGGCAGAGCGGACGCCGATGCCGGCAGCGGCTGAGGCTGGGCGTAGGCGCATCAGCCTCGTCGTCAACGACACATCTTATAGTCTCGACGTCGAGCCACGGCGTACGCTGCTGGACGCGCTGCGTGAGGATATCCATCTTACGGGGGCGAAGCCCGGTTGCAATATGGGCAACTGTGGCGCCTGCACCGTTCTGCTGGATGGCGAGGCAATCTATAGCTGCCTCGTGCTCGCCGTCGAATGCGAAGGGCGCAACGTTACCACGATTGAGGGCCTTGCCAGAAATGGCGAGTTGGACCCAGTGCAGCGCGCGTTTGTCGAACACGACGCTCTCCAATGCGGCTTCTGCACTCCGGGTCAGGTGCTGGCGCTCAAGGCGCTGCTGGCACGTAATCCGCACCCCAGTGAGGAGGAGATCGAGCGCGGCATGTCCGGCAACATTTGCCGATGTGGCGCTTATCCGAAGATCCGGGCCGCAGCGCGCGCTCTGGCGAGTGAGAACGCCTGAGCCATACGCTACTCTCCGTATTCGTCAGGGACTCTGCTTACCATAAGAGGATGAAGAATGCCCATACGCATCATCACGACGCATCTTGAATTTGAGGGGCAGGTCACGGAGCAGCGGGTCGTCATGGAGGGCGACGAGCCGCCTGTCTGGGGACCGGAGGCCGAACTGCAGGTCGTCGGCAAGGCGACTGCCCGTGTCGATGGCGGCGAGCGTGTCACCGGCGCGGCGGTCTACTCCTACGATGTGCAGCTTCCGGGCATGCTCACGGCAGCCGGACTGCGCTCGCCACATCCACATGCGCGGGTGCGGCGTGTGGAGACGAGCCGTGCCGAGGCGATGCCGGGTGTGCGCGCCATTCTGCACGGCTTCAACTCTAGCGACCTCATCGACCCCAATCGGGGCGCGCCGATCTTCCCGGAGGAGGCGCTCTACGCAGGTGATATCGTCGCGCTGGTGCTGGCGGAGACGCGCGAGCAGGCAGAGGAAGCAACGAGCGCCATCGAGGTCGAGTACGAGCCGCTGCCCTTCGTGGTCGATGCCGATGCCGCGCTGGCTGGCGACGCGCCACGCATCAACACGCGCAGCGAGCGCAATACCATCTCGGACGAATATCCGCAGACCTACATACGCGGTGATGTGGAGAAGGGGATGGCCGAGGCGGATGTTACGGTCGAGGTGCAGTTCGAGACGCCCGCCGCGCTGCACAATTCGCTGGAGACGCATGGCGGGGTCGCGCAATGGGATGGGCGCACGCTGACGCTGTGGAGCAGCACGCAGGATGTCTATGGCGCGCGCAATCAGGTGGCGAAGGCGCTGAAACTGCAGCAGAATCAGGTGCGTGTCATCAAGCAGTATATGGGCGGCGGCTTCGGCAGCAAGTTTGGGGCGCACCACTCGGGGCTGCTCGCCGCGTATGCGTCGCAGAAGCTTGGACGGCCGGTGAAGTATATGCTGAGCCGCGAGGAGGAGAATCTCTGCGCCGGCTACCGCCCACCGAGCAAGCAGACCTATCGTGTCGGGGCAAAGCGCGACGGCACGCTGACGGCCATCGATCTGCAGACGCTCTCCAATGTGGGAGCGCAGGGATCATGGCTCTCGCCAACCGCGTTGCCCGCCAAGGAGCTCTACCAATGCGCCAATGTGCGCGCCGTCGATCAAGGGGCGCGCACCAATCTAGGTAGCTTTTCCGCATTCCGCGCGCCGGGTGTGGTGGAGGGCATCGCGGGGCTGGAGGTGGCCATGGACCGGCTTGCCCAGGAGCTTGGCATGGACTCCCTGGAGCTGCGGCGCAAGAATTACGCGGAACGCTATCAACTGCTCGACCGGCCGTATGCGCGCAAACTGCTGCTGAAGGCGTATGAGATTGGCGCCGAGCGTATCGGGTGGGCCACGCGGGATGCAGAGGCGCGGCGCTTCCCACGCGGGCGTGACGGCTACCTGCGGCGCGGCGTGGGGATGGCGAGCCAGCTTTGGGGCGGCGACGGTGGGCCGCCGGCGCAGGCTATCGCCAAGTTGCTGCCTGATGGCACGGCGGTGATCCTTACCGGCACACAGGACATTGGCACCGGAACGCGGACAGTGCTGGCGCAGATCGCCGCCGAGGAGCTGAGCTTGCCGCTGAATCGTGTGCGCGTGGAGCTTGGCGACACGGAGTTTGGCGTCTACTCACCGGCGAGCGGTGGGAGTATGACGCTGGCATCGGTCGGCCCGGCGGTGCGCATGGCGGCGGTGGAGGCGCGCAAAGAAATGCTGG
>DASVOW010000269.1:0-1671 GCA_036383155.1 Ktedonobacterales bacterium | reverse complement strand
CGTGCCTCGCGCATCCTGCGCCGGAGCACGCATGTCACTATCATTGTGTCGGACGATCCGGCTGATGTGCCGTTGAGCGTGCGGCGGCAACGCTAACCGGAGGCGAGGAGGTACTGCTTGGGACACAAAGTTAATCCGAATGGCTTCCGGCTGGGCGTGATCAAAGGCTGGGAGTCTCGCTGGTATGCCAACCGCAACTATAAGGACCTCGTCTATGAGGACTTTAAGCTGCGCCAGTTGATCAACAAGCGCCTGGCGAATGCGGGAGTCGCGCGCATCGAAATCGAGCGCGTCGCGGGTACACAGATCAGCATCGCCATTCATACGGCGAAGCCAGGCATCGTGATCGGCAAGAACGGCGAGAGCGTCGAGCGCCTGCGCCAGGCGCTCGAAAACGAGACAAAGAAGAAGGTGCGCCTCTCGATCCTGGAGATTCGCAATCCTGAGGTCGATGCGACGCTGATCGCGCGCAGCATCGCCGAGCAGATCGAGAAGCGTGTGTCATTCCGCCGCGCCATGAAGCAGGCCGTGCAAAAGGCGATGCGCCAGGGTGCCAAGGGCATCAAGGTCGTCAGCGGTGGGCGGCTTGGTGGCGCGGAAATCGCGCGCACCGAGAAAGAGGTCGAGGGGAGCGTGCCGCTGCAGACGCTGCGCGCGAACATCGACTATGGCCAGACCGAGGCGCACACAACGTATGGCGTCATCGGCATCAAGGTGTGGGTCTATCACGGCGACGTGCTGCCGGAGCGCCAGCGAGCCGAAGGCTTGCACGCGACGGATACTGCTGCTGTTCCGGCGGGCGAGCGCACTGGTGAGCGTGGCCCGCGTGGTGGTGGCGATCGCGGTGGCCGTGGCCCGCGTGGCGGCGGTGAGCGTGGCCCGCGCCCCGGTGGCGAGCGCGGCCCGCGTTCGGCTGGCGCAGGTGGACCTCGTCCCTCCGGTGAGCGTGGCCCGCGTCCTGGTGGCCCGCGCAGTGGTGGTCCGGGCGCTCGCCCTTCCGGTGAGCGTGGCCCGCGTCCGGCTGGTGCTCGCCCAGGTGGCGCTGTTGGTGAGCGCGGACCTCGCCCCCAGCCAACCGGAGAGATCACGCCGGAGGTTGGAGCAAATCTGCCGGCGAGTGGCCCTGTAAATGTGGCGCCCGCGTCGCATGAGTTCCCGGCGCCGACGGCCAGCGAAGGGGCGACGACCCCGGAGCAGACCGCTGAGGCCGAGACGAAGCCAACTCCTTCGACTTCTGCCGAGGAGTCGCAGTCATAAGTCGCGCACCAGACGCCAAGGCGTCTGGGTGTGCATAGTGATGGCCGGTCTTGGGCTGTGGGCGTGACGGCGTACGTCCCTTTTCGTCCAGCGTTGCGTTTGGAGCGTTGGGCAACGTGCGCGGCCCCTGGCAGCGGCCGGCCAACTGGAGCAATTGCCATGTTGTTGGCACCAAATAGGACAAAGCATCGTAAGCAGCATCGCGGGCGTATGCGTGGCACGGCTCACCGCGGCAATACCATTGCTTTCGGCGAGTTTGCATTGCAGGCACAGGAGCCGGTCTGGCTCGAAGCGCGTCAGATTGAGGCGGCGCGTATCGCGATGAACCGCTACATCAAGCGCGGCGGCAAGGTGTGGATTCGGGTATTCCCGGATAAGCCCGTGTCGGCCAAGCCTGCCGAGACGCGCATGGGT
>DASVOW010000268.1:0-10682 GCA_036383155.1 Ktedonobacterales bacterium | reverse complement strand
AAATACTTTGTCTTCTACTCGGCGATCATCGGCGGCCAACTTCCTCTGGCGATTATCGGCGTGCTGGCGAGTGTCATGGGCATGTACTACAACCTGCGCGTCATCTGGGCGATGTACTTCAGCGATCCCGCACAGGCCCCGGCAGGTGCAGCAGGCGAAAGCTTCGCTGTCGCCCCTCGCGCTACAGCCCCCACTGTACCTGCCACTACGCCAAGCGGCGCTGCAACAGCCGTCGCCGTCGCCGAGCCGCTGACCGCCAGCACACCCGCCGCAGTCGAAGCTCCTGTAGCCGCCGCGCCACGCCGCCTCTCCATCGCCACGGTCACCGGCCTGACGCTTGCCGCGCTTCTCACGCTGGCGCTTGGCATCGTGCCCGCCTTCTTCTCGCTCGCCCAGGAGGCCGCAAACGCCATCTTGCGGTGAGCAAGACCATGCTCCTGGCGTTAAGTCGGTAGCCACTGAAATGGTGTCCTGAGCAAACAAGAGCAGGGCAAGCTTCCGTGCGGTGAGCAGGCGGCGAGCCAATCACTGCCTGATACCCTATCCAGCAGCGGACGTTGGTGGTCTGGCGCTGGGCCGCCTCCGACTCTGTCTGCTCCGCGACGCTTTGGGCCGGCATTCTCACCTTTCGCCACATCAGGTGTGCCGACCTGTGACGGGCTTGAGACGATGCAGGCGGTCTCCGCGAAGCCGTTGTGATATGGCAGTCACACAATAAGGTGTGAACGGTGCGAAAGAGCACACAAGGAGTGTGCGCATCGCGCCGCGTGAGCAAAGGAGCCACGTATGAGCAACATGATCGAGCCGTATGATGCCTTCACACCGATACGCGAAGCAGTCACGCGTATTTTCGATGAGGGCCTGCTCAACCCTGACCGCTTCTTCCTGTTCGGCCGCACCTTCCCGGTGGACATCCTGGATCGGTCGGAGGAGTATGTCATCGAAGCCTCGCTGCCTGGGATCAATCCGGGATACGTGCATCTGACCACCAGTGGGAACACGCTCACCATTCAGGTTGGCAAGCCGGCCCATCCGCGCCGTGAGGAAGACGGCTCCTACATCAAGAAGGAGCGCTTCGAGCGGCAGTATCCGGAGATGAGCCGGACGCTCACCCTGCCGTCCAAGATCAATCCCGACAAGGTGTCAGCCACGTACGAGCACGGCGTCCTGACCGTTGTCGTGACCAAGGACGAAGAGACCAAGCCACACAGCATCCCACTGCGTGTAGCCAAAGAGAAGGCCTAACGTGTGTGGATCCGCGCGCCACGGATCTACGGCATGGCAGTCCCTGAGCCTCGGGACATGAGGTAGCGGCCAACGTGCTATAACAGTGCCCGCGTGTGAGTTCTTCCCGCTTCGCTCGCGGGCACTCGTGTTTGCGTACGGCGTTGTTCCGTTTGGAGGGAAGTGAGACATGGTGGCAGATACCCGCGTGACGCCTTCCGCAGTGCGAGCCGCGTCCAAATCCGGGCATAGCCACGCCAAGCGTTACCGGCAGATCGTTGAGATCCTCGCGCGCCATGGTCTGGGCTTCCTCATCGGGAACATCTCGGTGGACGGGCGCAGAATCCTACACCTCTCGCCCACCAATGGCAGTGGCGGAAAGCAGCGTCTGGCGCCTCCGGTGCGCGTACGCATGGCAATCGAGGAGCTTGGCCCGACCTATATCAAGCTGGGCCAGATCGTCTCAACGCGCGGTGACTTGCTACCTCAGCCCTACCTGGACGAGCTCTCGAAGTTGCAGGACTCGGCTCCTCCGATTCCGTCAGATCAGGTGCGTCAGCTATTGCTCGAAGAGCTGGGCCGGTCCGTGGAGGAGGTCTTCGCCTCGTTTGACATGAAGCCGATGGCCTCGGCCTCCATCGGACAGGCGCACGCCGCCACGCTGCTCAATGGCACCGAGGTGGTGGTGAAGCTGCGGCGCCCCGGTGTGGCGGAGCAGGTGGAAGAGGATCTGCACATCCTGCTAGACCTGGCCTTGCGCGCCAGCCGTCAGTGGGAGGCTGCGCGCTTCTATGACGTCTATGCGATCGCCCAGGAGTTCGCCCAAACCCTGCGCGCTGAGATGGACTATCTCCGCGAAGGCCACAATCTCGAAACGATCTCTCAGAATTTCGCGGATGAGCCGGATATCCACCTGCCTAAGGTCTACTGGGAGACGACCACCTCGCGGATGCTCACTCTGGAGCGGATTCGCGGCTTCAAGATGTCGGATGTCGCGGCCATTGAGGCGGCAGGGCTCGACCGGCCAACGGTGGCTAAGCGCGCGGCGCGCCTGTTGCTGACGATGATCCTCGAGCATGGTGTCTTCCATGCCGACCCGCACGCGGGCAATGTCTTCGTGGAACGCGACGGAACGATCGGCCTCATCGATTTCGGTATGGTTGGGCACGTCGACGCGGCCTCGCGCGAGTTGCTGGTCGAGCTCATGATCGCGATGACCCGCCAGGATGCGAGCCAGCTAGCCGATGTCATGCTGCAGCTCGGCATGGCGCGCGCCTACGTGGATCGCAACGCTCTGCGCCGCGATCTGCAGCGCCTGCTCGCGCGCTACATGGGCCGCACCCTGAAGGATGTCAAGTTCAGTGTCTTCCTAGGTGAGTTGTTGGAAGTGATCCGGCTGCACCACCTGCGGCTCCAGCCCGATCTGGCGCTGCTCGTCAAAACGTTGGGTATGTCGGAAGGAGTCGCGGCGCAACTCTACCCTGACTTCGACCTGCTGGAGGTCTACGTGCCGCTCGCCGAGCATCTCGTACGTGAGCAGTTCTCCTTCGCGCGCTGGTCGAGGCAGATGGCGCTGGCAGGTGTGGACGCGCTGGAGATGAGCCTGGCGCTGCCACGCCAGTTGCACCGCATTCTGGGCGACATCGAGCGCGGCGGGTTCGAGGTCAACATCCAGCCTACCAGCTTCGATCCCTATTTGAATCGCATCGAGCAGTTAATCAATCGCGCGATTCTCGCGCTCCTGGCCGCCACATTCACTATCTCAGCCGCGCTCCTGGTCGCGGCCTACCACCCCGCACGCTGGGACGGGGCCGTATCGCTGCTCTTCTTCTTGGTCGTGCTCGCCTCGTTGCTCTTCGGCATCTATGTTCTCTCGAAGCTGCTCCGGGCGCGCAACAGGCCCTCCTAAGTAATTGGACATCGGCGCTTTCACGCTATAGTTCCAGGTCTTCGCACCGAATGCAGCGACTTGATAGCTGCGCAGGACACACCAAAGCTTCAGTGGTCACCGACGTAGGCGCCCCGCGATAGCAGAACAGATAACCCGTGCCAGGCAATTCGAGATCTGCAACCTACCGACGTAATTGCGCTCCCGGTCGGAACGTGGGAAGTGCCTCCATTTGAGCAATGGCGCGGAATACCTCATCCCGAGCGGTACGTGGGTGGAGAGCTATGCCGCCATGCACTGCTGCATCCTTCGTGAGCGGGCAAGCTGCTCCTCGGCGAGCCCTGGATCAAGCGTGATCTCCGGCTGTGTCCATTCAGCGGCGTTCTGGCCCCTTCGGCGCCGTCCGGCAATGGCTTCTTCCCAGCACTACACCCGCCGACATCCCTACGAGGCCGCCAATCGAGCGAGTAAACTGTACGTCGAGATAAAGATGAGGGGGTCGAGGACCAACGTCAGGAGAGCAGCCCACCACGCGCGATAGTACAGGGTGATCACCAGACTCAACACGACGCCGATCCCCAACGAGATGAGCACATCGAGAGCGCCATTGCCCCGATAGGAAATCTGCCCACTACTCGGACCATAGAGGCTGAGCCACCACATGAACCAGCCTGCGAACACTGCAAAGATCGTGCTTATTCCGAAGGTGACGAGCACTGTACGCAGTTGATAGTGTGAGGACGGGATGGGAAAGCGTACGCGCCGCAGGGCGAAGAAGAGTCCGGCGGCGAAGAGCACCGGCATCAGCACGATGAGCACCTGAACGGATTGCGCTGAAAGGGGAGATGGCACCGCAGGAGCCTCCACAACTCACACCTCCCAAGGGCGCGCTATGGTACATTGCCGAGCGGCTTACCCACCTCCCACTGGTGACCAAACGGATCAACGAGGCGCCCGATGAGCCAACCGTTGCCTTCGGAGACAGGTGCTATCTCACGTGCTCCCGCCGCAAGAGCCTGCTGGAACACCACTTCTGGTTCATCGACCGTCAAGATCATGCGGATGGGCGGCACACCTCCTCCGGGGCTAGAATCGGGATCCTCTTGGACCCAGAAGTCCGCACCGCCGACAACGAATTGAGCGACCATGACCCTGCCTTCGTCGTCTTCGAGACGATACAGTTCCACCGCACCGAAAGCCGCCTGGTAATAGGCGACCGCCCTGTGTCCGTCGCGCACCGCTAGCCACGGAGCGATGTTAGCCTTGACGGGTATGGACCGTGGGATGCCGATCGTCATAGTTGTTGTCTCCTCAACGGTCTCAAGTCGTCTCCACTGGACCAAGCGTTATTAAGGAGCAATGTTGTCCAGGGGTCGAAGTCGAAATTGAAAACGCATCACGCCCTCCATGTGTGTGCCATCGAACAACTCCCGGATAGCGGGCAGAGACAGGTTATCATACAGCAAGCGCCTCACGGAGTTGATGAGCGATTAGATAGGTAGGCACTCTCGATGGAGTTGTTCATCGTTCGCCACGGGCAATGCCGTGCCCAATGCGATCCGCACGACGCGAACCCCGATAGCTCGCTCACGCCGTTGGGCGAGGCCCAGGCTCGCGCCGTTGGCGAGCGACTGGCGACCGCCGGTGTCACCCACATCGTCAGCAGCCCGCTTGTACGCGCGTTAGCTACGGCTTCTATCATAGGCAGCGACTGTGATAGGCCGATCGACATCTGGATCGATGCCCGCGAAATCTGGCAGGATGCCTATCGCGGTGCGGGTCGCAAGGAACTCATGGAGCGTTTCCCTACCACCATCTTTCCGCTCGATGTGACCGATGATGGCTGGGAGCACAGCGGCGATACGGAAGACTCGTTACGCGCCCGTTGCGAGCGCGTGGCTCAGCGCCTCGTCGAGCAATTCGACGACGCAGACCGCGTCGCCTTCGTCACACATGGCGGCTTTGCCAACCACCTGCTGCACGCCCTCCTCCACATTCCTGATCATCAACGCATGTGGTTTCACATGGAGAACGGCGCTATCAGCGTCCTCCGCTTCATACCCGAGCAGGAGCGCCAGAGCTGGCCGCTCTATCCTGCCTACGCCATCGAGGTGTGCGCGCTGAACGACACCTCGCACCTTCTCCTGTAGCTGCCAAGCTCAGCGCTGGCCCGCGACGACCAGACAGTCATTAGGCACGCGAATTTTCCCACCGGCCTCGGTGTACGGGACTGCGGCAGCGGCGAGCTTCTCCCAGAAGTCGGCCTGGCGCTCAGGGCTGAGCGTTGCCATGATCATGCGAATCGGCGCCGACACGTCTCCCAGGTGGTCCAGGAGTTCGTCCACCGAAGCGAATTCGAAGGTCACCGTAAACGGCTCGCTCTGCACCTGCGTAAAGCCAGCGTCACGCAGCACCAGCTCAAGTCTCGCCGGTTCGGATAGAGCGAAGGGGCTTGGGCCACTCGGCAGCGTGGGCGGCTGACCTAGCTCGCGGCTGAGCACGGAGAATGGTAATGCGATCAGCGGCACCCACTCCAGTGGGCCCCAAACAGCGGCGGCGAGCCAACCGCCTGGGACCAGACTGCTTCTGAAGCGCGCTAGCGCGCCCACCTACCTGTATCGTAATTCCCTCGTTGCGACGTGTCAAGCTGCCTCGCTCAAGATGCCACGCCCATGCGGTCATGGCGACGGAATCCTACCGGCTAGCGCCGAGGAGGTCGAGGAGACCCGTTATGCGACCAGCCGCGGCCACTTCTCAGGATGGGGCGCCACCGCCTCGTAGTGCTCCCGCATCTGTTTGGGAAGGATCGTTGGGCTGTGTGTCCACCGGGTCACGCAGTCCTGCCTCCGCCAGCGCCTGGTTGAGCTTTTTCTGCCCGTTTGGCCCAAAACCGTGCAATGACGCCAGTTCCGCTTCGCTGACGCCCGTGAGATCTCCAAGCGTCTTGTAGCCAGCGCCGTGCAGCGCCCTCACCGCGGGCGCCGCGAGTCCGATGTTCGTTATGGGGGAAAAGGCATCATATGTCATCGTGCACGTATTCCTCTCGTTACGCGAGGTGGGTAGCAAGGTGCAATGGTGCTGTAGAAGAACCACTGTGATTTCAGCAACTGTGTCTGCACCTATGCTCCTCTCCCAGGGTCGTCTAAATGCCTGCAGCTATCTGGACTTTGGCCAGTGGGACGCGCTTCTTGAGAGTTATAGCATGCGGACGAGAAATAACTTCTTCTATCTTGCTGTGTTGGCGCACGTGTTGCCGTAGCGAAAGCGCTTTTGAAGTCATCGCGAATCCCTGAAATCCCCGGCTTCTAGGGTCAGCCTCGGCCCCAAATACAAGGCTTCTCAGACACTTTCTTATAAGTATTGACTTATATTAGCTATGGATGATATGATGTCTGCATGCACGCATTAGATGTCCTGGGCGACCCAGTCAGGCGCCGCATCCTGGAACTGCTGTCTGACGGCGAGCAGGCCGCCGGCGCGATCACCGCAGTCATCCGCGCCGAGTTCGGGATCTCTCAGCCGGCGGTCTCCCAGCACTTGCGCGTGCTGCGGGAGAACGGGTTCATCACCGTGCGTGCTGACGGCGCACGCCGTCTGTATGCGGTGGCACCCGCACCCCTGCGGGAGGTCGCTGCGTGGCTGGAGCGCTTCCGAGGGTCCTGGAGCCAGCACCTGGACGCCCTGGCCACCGAGTTGGCGCGCGGCAAGCGAGAGCGCCGCGCCGCCCACACGGCTGATGCAGCGGCCACCAGCACGCCAACCACCGGCGTCAGCGATAGCGACAACGACAGCGACAGCGACAAGGAGATCACATGATCGACATCGCCAGCCAACTCAACGCCATCTACCGCAAGGTCGAACATCTGCCCCCCGCCGACGGCTCTGGCGAGCGCGTCAGCGTCCTGCTGCGCCGCGGCTACGACGCGCCGATCAGCGACGTCTGGGATGCCGTGACCCAACCAGACCGCATCAAGCGGTGGTTCATGCCGATCAGCGGTGAGCTGCGCGTCGGCGGGAGCTTCCAGCTCGAGGGCAACGCTGGCGGCGAGATCCTCACCTGCGAGCCGCCCCGCCTGCTCAGGGTGACCTTCGGCGGGCCGACCAGCGTCGTCGAGGTGCGCCTGACTGCCCAGAGTGACAGCGACACCGTGCTGGAGCTGGAGCACACCGTCCCGATTGAGATGGCCCAAAGCGGCGCCGGCGCCCTGTATGTGGGGCCAGGGTGGGACGGCGCGCTCATGGGGCTGGACCTGTTCCTGCGCGGCGAGGCCATCGGCGACCCGGTCGCAGCGGCGAACTCCCCCGAGGCGCAGGAGTTCTCCAAGCAGTCGGTGCATGCCTGGGCCGCGGTGATTCAGGACTCCGGCACCGCTACTGCCGAGCAGCTCGCCGCGGCCACCGAGGTCTCCCTGGGACAGTTCGCCCCCGACCAGGCACCCCTACAACACCAGCAAACCAGCGACTGACCGGGCCGAGGAGCATGCCGCGGGGGACGTTCGGCCTCGCAACGCCCGGACCGTCACCGTCTTCCTTTCGTCGAAGACTTGTTCTCGGTCGGCGGGTTAGCGGACACCCTCACTGTGTGGGGCGCCGGGCCCGCCAGCGGAGCGGTGTCCCGAGCCCGCCAGCGGAGTGGTGTCGAGGTATAGGATCTCGTAGACGCGCTCTGCGAACTTCCAGCCGTCCGGGGTGCGCTGGTAGCGGTCGTGGTATATGGCGTAGTTCAGCTGCGAGCTGCCGTTGCGCATGTGCCCAATCTCTGAGACGTATGAACGGCCGACCGCAGTGTCGCCCTCAAGCTGGATCGTGCCTGGGTGCGGGGTTTGCACCATGTAGTCCCAGAGACCCTGCAGCCGTTCGACCGCGGCGCGGATCTCCGCCCGGCTGACGAACTCGACGTTGACGTGGGGCATCCGCAACGCGCCGTCCTCTGTGAACAGTGATGCAAAGCGGTCGTAGTCGCCCATCATCCCCGCGTCGGTGAACTCGCCGCGCAGCGCCTCGATCTCGAAGCGATCAGCAATGGCCTGAAGGTTGCTCATCGGTTACCCCCCTCGTCTGTGTGTCTCAAGCGTCATGATACCTCGGTGTTAGAGCGGAGCATGATAATGGCTTCGGCCCCTCCCCCTCTCGCGGTTCCTCTGTTTCACGTCAAAAATTGTCGCACATTCACGCCATTTACTAGTAGCCGCGCAGCAGACCCGCCATGCTGTACACCTTCGGGCCAGCCATGTCGGGCACCAAACCGGCAGGCGTGCCGAGCGCCAGTTCGGCGAGCCTGGCCGAGACAGAGCTCAGGCGGCGTACCGCAACACCAAGGCACCGATCACTGGCGCCGCGTACAGCAGGGGGAACGCGAGGTGCGAGTACCAGTGCGCACGGACCACGGTGATGACAGCTCCGGTGAAATACAGTACTAGACCAATCCCGGCCATGAGACCGATGATCGGCACGAACAGGCCCACCAGCAGGCCCGCTGCCCCTACAGCCTTGGCCGTACCGAGCCAGGGCCACCACAAACGGGGGACGCCGTAGTCGGCCAGGGGCTGCACGACCCACTTAGCGTGGGAGAAGACGGAGATGGCCGAGAAGCCCACCATGACGGCGGCCAGAACGGTGACGATGACGTAGGCGATGGACATTAGAGATACTCCTCATCTGACGAATGCCGGTACGAGCACGCACCGACTGGGTGTTCTGAGCTCGCTCGCTCGTTTGCGCCGTCACGACCCAGTCACCTGGTACGGCCGGGGCTGCGCCGCGAGCGGCACTATGCAATCAACTGGCCCACTCCCCGGCCACCTGCCGAGTAATGACGTTGAGGCGGTTAAAGGCGTTGATAAAGGCAGTTTTGAGAATCAACGCCGCCAGCTCCGGCTGCTCGTAGTGCCTGGCAGCCTCGTCGAAGGTGTCGTCGGGAACCGGATCGGCCCGGTCACTGAGCCTGGTAGCAGCCTCGGTCAGGGCGAGGGCAGCGCGTTCTGCGTCTCTGAAGTACGGAGCGTCGTGTCAGGTCGCTACTGTGGAGAGGCGCTCGTCGGTCTCGCCAGCCTTCTTTGCGTCGCGGGCGTGCATGTGAGAGCACACGCTGCATCCGTTGATCTGACTGGCACGCAGCAGAACGAGCAGGATCGTCGTCTGCGGTAGACCCCTTGTGTGCCTACCTTTCCAAGCGCCTGAATCGCCTCGAATGCGCCGGGCACACTCATAGCAGGGTTAACCATTCGAGCTTTCATCGTGTCTCCTTGTCACATCGAGCATGTGCTGCGGGTCACTTCTACTGACACCTCGCAACGGACGGATGTGACAGCATCACATCGATCGCGTGTTGCGGGTTTCACGACACACTGACACCTTGCAATAGAAGGATGTGACAGATGAACGAGAACGAGTGGTTGGCGGAGCGCTTCGAGGAGCACCGAGGCCATCTGCGTGCGGTTGCCTATCGCATGTTGGGCTCGCTCACGGAAGCCGACGACGCCGTGCAGGATACCTGGCTGCGTCTCAGCCGGGCAGGGGCGGACGAAGTCGAGAATCTCGGTGGATGGTTGACGACGATCATTGCCCGCGTGTGCCTGAATATGCTGCGCGCGCGCAACGTTCGACGCGAGGATTCCTTGGAAGTGCACGTACCCGACCCCGTCGTCAGCCCGGACGGGGAGCTCCAACCGGAGGAGGAGGCGTTGCTCGCCGACTCGGTCGGCCTTGCGCTCCTCGTCGTGCTCGATACCCTGACCCCGGCCGAGCGGTTGGCGTTCGTCCTCCATGACCTGTTCGAGGTGCCGTTCGAGGAGATCGCCCCTATGATTGGTCGAACCCCAGCAGCGGCGAGGCAGCTCGCCAGTAGGGCACGACGCCGCGTGAAGGGCGCCGATCTATCGGTTCCGGACCTTGATCTCGCTCGTCAACGAGAGGTGGTCGATGCCTTTTTCCAGGCTGCGCGTGAGGGCGATTTTGACGCCCTCGTCGCCGTGCTCGATCCCGACGTCGTGTACCGAAACGACGCGGGCGCCTGGCACCCTGCAGCCTCCATGAACCTCCGTGGCGCAGAGGCTGTTGCCAGGCAGGCACTCAAGGGCCTGACATCGAAAATCGCGCGCCCGACTGTCCACCTGCGCCCCGCGCTGGTGAACGGAGCAGCCGGAGTGGTTGTCACAGTGAGTGGGCGGCCCATGGTCGTGATAGGCTTCACCGTCACCGAGGGCAAGATCGTCGAGATCGATGCCATCGCCGATCCCGAGCGCGCCCGTAGGATCGCGGAGGCTGTCCTCACCGACGAGCAGCCGTAGGGCCAGCCCGCCGCCCCCGACCCTCTGCACGCGCATGCGATCACACGCCGCGCTGGTATTTCGCGCTTGATGCAGACGAGGTGACACTTGAACGATTCAACGCGGCTTGGCCAGTGCCGGAATGTGCAACGGTATCGCCCGATCAGGGTTTAACAGCATGAGAGTCTAATCGCAACTATGAGGGGAGGTACCCATGATCGCCCGCACATGGCACGGCATCACGCCGGCCACGCAAGCCGATGAATATTTGAACCTGATGCTCACCGTCGCCATCCCCGACT
>DASVOW010000267.1:0-2414 GCA_036383155.1 Ktedonobacterales bacterium | reverse complement strand
GACCAGGATGATGCCGTGGATCGCGTTGGTGCCGGACATCAGCGGCGTGTGGAGGATGGTTGGCACCTTTGAGATCACCTCGAAGCCGATAAAGACGGCTAGCACGAAGTAGGTCAAGAGGGTAATGACATGCTCGTTCATCGGCGTGCCTCCGACTACGTGGACTGAGGAGCGGCGGCCGCACTCATCAGCTGGCGGGCCCGCTCGTTGACGATCTGCCCGGCATGTGTCACGCAGGAGCTCCTGGTGATCTCATCCTCGAAGTCCAGCTTTAGCTCACCCTTGGCGGTCAAGTGCTGGAGGAGGTTGCTGACGTTGCGGGCGTAGAGCTGGCTGGCGTGAAGCGCCATGGTGCTGGGAATGTTGGTCGTGCCGTCAATCCAGACGCCGTCAACGTCGATCACCTGCCCTGAGCGGGTCACCTCGCAGTTGCCGCCGGTCTCAGCGGCCAGATCTACGATGACCGAGCCGGGGCGCATGCCTTGCACCATTGCTGCGGTGACCAGCCGCGGGGCGCGCCGGCCTGGGATTGCGGCGGTGGTGATCACTACGTCGGCCGCCGCTACACGCTGGGTCAGGAGCTCGCGCTGTTTGGTGAGGAACTCGTCGCTCTGCTCGCGGGCGTAGCCACCCTGGCCCTCCTGCGTTTCCAGCTCAAACTCCAGGAACGTGGCACCCAGGCTTTTCACCTCCTCCTTGGCGGCCGAGCGCACGTCGTATGCTTCGACGACGGCGCCGAGGCGGCGGGCGGTGGCGATGGCCTGCAAGCCAGCCACACCAGCACCCAACACGAGCACGCGGGCGGGTGGGATGGTGCCTGCCGCAGTCATCAGCATGGGGAAGAACTTGCCCAGCCGGTTCGCGGCCATCAGCACGGCTTTGTAGCCGGCCAGCGACGCCTGCGAGGAGAGCGCATCCATGCTCTGGGCCCGGCTGATCCGGGGCAGTAGCTCCAATGAAAAGGCAGTGATGCCTTGGGCGGCGAGCGCTTCAATGACGCTGGCCTGGGTGGCCGGCTGGAGGAAGCTGATCGTGGCCGCACCGTCTCGCAGCCTTTTCACGTCATCAATAGTTGGTGGCTGGACCGAGAGTACTACGCCGGCTGTGCCCAGCAGAGCGTAGCGGTCCGGCTCGATCACCGCGCCGGCCTCGCGGTAGGCGTTGTCGGCGAAGCCCGCCTGCTCACCCGCACCCGCCTCTACAATCACCTCGGAGCCGGAGGCGGCAAGCTTGGCCGCTATATCCGGCACCAGTGCGACACGCCTCTCGCCCGGAAGGGTCTCGGCAATCACTCCGATCTTCATGCTTGCCTGTCTTTTCTCTATGTCACTTGTTTACTCCGCGGACAGACTACGAAGGATGATCTTACGGTTGTGTGCTGTGGGAGCGGGCAACGAACGGTGGGCCTAGCCCGGGAAGAGACGGAGGAACGGGTATCGTTGGGGGTAAGCGGGACATCGCCCGCTAAAAGGGAGCATAGCCGTATCCTCAGTCAGTGTATCTGAGGATGTGCTCTGCTCAAAGGTAGCACTACCAGTCTCGCAGTATGATTTGTCCTTGCGCGACGGCGTCCACAATGTCGGCGCGACTGACGATGCCCACGATCTTGCCAGTGCGGACGACGGGGACACGTTTGATCTTGCGCTTTGCCAGGAGCATGGCGATCTCGCTGACGGGAGTTTCCTCACTCACGGCAACGATCTGCTGGCTCATAATGTCGGCAACACACAGACCGTCGCGGTCTACCTTGCCGATAATGTCTGCCTCCGTGACAATGCCGATGATCAGTCCCTCCGCATCGACGACGGGCGCGCCACTAATACGCTCACGGGAAAGAAGGTGTGCTATTTCCTGCACACTAGCTTCGGGGTGGATGGTAGATACCTTGCAGGTCATGATATCACTGGCAATCATTGGGTACGCTCCTTTGGGTATACCCGAAAAGCCAACGAAGCTACATACCATCGCCTACCGTTATCAATAGCCTAATTCCTATCTTAACATATTCTTCGGCCCAGTGGGGTAGCCCACCTGAACAGGGGAACGATTCGGATCAGGTGGGCAGAGCAACAACTGCTGATGGGCCAACAAGTGGATTTCGCCGTATGTGGAAGTGGTCAGGGCTTCCTCCGATGGCCAGCAGGCGACGATTCGTGCATTGACTGCGGAATCGCAGAACGGTCCCGTAAGGCGAACGGACGCTGTAAGCACGCCGACGATTGCAGGCGGTATCAGAGTGGTATCAGACAAGTAGCAGAAATGTGAGGACAAAGCAGACTGGTCAGGGACAGTGCCCGGCCGTGTGTCGGCGGAGGGAGACGGGCGGGGCGCCGATCTCCATCGACTGTCTGCCTATGCACGGCACCTTAGCCGTGCGGATAGCAGTCGCGCCGTGCGGCAAAGGTTGGAGGCAC
>DASVOW010000266.1:0-1737 GCA_036383155.1 Ktedonobacterales bacterium | reverse complement strand
CTCTATCCAGCGTAGACACGAGGACATGGGAGCCAACCAGGCGCGCGCGATCACAAGTAGTATAGAAGGCGTGGGCTGCCAGTGTCAAAGCGATCCTCCGCTCTTGTCAGTTGGGTGGGGTCCAGCGCGAGCGTGCGTCAGCAGGACCATACGATCAGATCCCCACATTCTTTCCATACAGCACATCGGCGGTAAACCGGAAATGAGGCAGAGCGAAACGTCCTGGTGAGAACGAATTGTCATCAGCCAGTGCAGCTCATACCAGGTTCGCTTGGGGTGTTGGCACAGGCGCGCTACGCACCTCACCCCCAGCCCCCCTCTCCGAGAAAGCGAGGGGGAAACCGCGCTCCCCTCTCCCCGTGGGAGAGGGGCTGGGGGTGAGGTTGACCAACATCCGAGCCAAAACCGGTATAACAGCTAACCGGCAGCCAGCGGGCCGGCTGTTGCCGGTGGTGTCAGCCAGCGATATGCGGTACGATACAGGCTGGTATACACCCAGTCCTGTTTGTTCTATGAAGGGCACATCATGATCGAACGTTACACCAGGCCGGAGATGGCGCATGTCTGGTCCGATGAATATAAGCTTGACACCTGGCTGCGGGTCGAAATCCTCGTCTGTGAGGCGTGGGCGCGCGAGGGCGCCATCACAGCGGAAGACCTGGAAAAGATTCGCAGCGCCACCTACGACCTGGCACGAGCACGAGAGATTGAGCGTGAGACCCATCACGACGTAATCTCGTTTCTGCGCTCAGTGCAGGAACGGCTTGGCCCCGAGGGGCGCTTCCTCCATCTCGGGCTCACCTCCTCCGACATGCTCGACACCGCCCTCGCCGTACAACTCGTCCAGGCAGGCACACTCCTGCGCAACGCCCTCGTCACATTGCATGAAACTGTCTCCCAAGCTGCTGTGCGCTATCGCCATACGCTGATGGTCGGCAGAACCCACGGCATCCACGCAGAGCCGACTACATTCGGCTTCAAGCTTGCCATGTGGGTAGACGAATTGCGCCGCTGCCGCGCTCGCCTCGATGCTGCCATCGACGACATCGCCGTCGGTGCGATCTCCGGCGCAGTCGGCACCCATGCCACTGTACCGCCGAGCACTGAGGAGTTCGTCTGTGAGCAACTCGGCCTGCGCCCCGCACCCGTCTCCACGCAGATCGTGCAGCGCGACCGCCACGCCCACTTCGTGACTACGCTGGCCCTCATCGGCGCTTCGCTGGAGATGATGGCGCAAGAAATCCGCCACCTCCAGCGCACTGAGGTCAGCGAAGCCTTCGAGCCCTTCGGCGCCAACCAGCAAGGCTCGTCGGCCATGCCCCACAAGCGCAACCCCGAGAAATGCGAGCGCGTCTGCGGCCTTGCCCGCACTCTGCGCGGTTACAGCGTTACTGCGATGGAAGATGTCGCCCTCTGGCACGAGCGCGATATCAGCCACTCCTCAGCCGAGCGCATCATCCTGCCCGACGCCACCGCCACCCTCCACTACATGCTCTGGCTCTTCAACGATGTCATGGCTGGCCTGGAGGTGGATGCGGAACGCATGCGCGCCAACCTCGACCTGACGCGCGGCCTGATCTATTCGTCGCGCATCCTGCTCGCCCTGGTTGATAAAGGTCTGGATCGTCAATCCGCGTACAAGCTCGTGCAGCGCAACGCGCAAAAAGTCTGGCGCAACGAAGATGCTGACGCCGGCTTACTGGCAATGCTCAAAGCCGACGACGAGGTGACAGCCCA
>DASVOW010000265.1:0-3363 GCA_036383155.1 Ktedonobacterales bacterium | reverse complement strand
CGTAGCATGATATTCGCCGGGGTAAGGTTTTCGTGGGTCAGTCCCGCGTCTCCGATGTCGCTGAAGAGGCGCGATCGTTCCCAGAGCAGCGCCGATAGGTTCGTCACGCGGCGTGGATGTGTAATATACTTCTCCAGCCGCTGCGTCAGCGCTTGCAGATACTTTGCCCCGAATGGAATCGTCGCATTGGCGTCGATCTCGCCAAACTGCTCAAAACGGATGTTGTGCAGCGTCGCCACCGCTATCCCCAACTGCCGCCGAACGTCTGCAGCCTGATCCGCTTCGATGTAAGGAAGCACATTCGCCCAACGGTAGCCCTCGATGTGCGTCATGATCATATAGCGCCAGGGCCACCGGCGCTGTGAGGTGTCAGTTGCGATGATGCCATTATTGGGAACGTTGGTATGCGTCCGCACCAGACGGTTGATCGCCTCCATGCGCTCGAACGGACATGGGATCCGTGCGTGTAGCCCCGCCAGCTTGACTACCACCTGCAAGGTCGGTTGCGCCAGCCACAGCCGCACCACCGAATAGTCGTGGTCGCGCACGAGTGACTGATGTCCACTGATGGTACACGTCGCGCCAAACGTCTCTTTTATCAGATCGGCCAATGCCTGCGCGTCTCGGGGTGGGAGCGGCGTTGGCTCCGGTCGTCCCGTCGGTCGCATATTGATTTCCGTGCCTCTTCGCCTCTGCGATGCCTACCGTCACCATCATACAATATGACATAGATGAGCTACCGAAAGTAACTGGCATCCAATAGGGGCATGCTGCAGGAAGCATCTCGCCGCCAGGAACTGCGACGATCTGCTGGAAAGCGCTCCGTTTCGCTCTTGCTATCGGCCGTGGGGCGTGCCAAAATATCTTTTCTGTGTCCGTGTCGCTTGAAGGAGGTCACTAGTGACAGCGGTCGGATCTGGTATACGTGTCACACGGTTCGAGCCGCTTGGCGACGGCGAGAGCTATCTCCTGGGCTTCGCCGCGGCAACTCGCCCTGCCTTCACTGCAGCCGTCTCTGCCCTGCGCTCCCTACCACCCTGGCAGCGCGCGTGGATCCCCGAGGAGGGCATCTGGTGGATCTCGGTGGACGCCCTCACCCTGCTCACGCGTAGCATTCCTGAGCTAAAGCCCCATATCGAATACATGGCTCACCGTCCGCCCGATATTGCCGAAGCAATGGGCGCCTATGTCAGGCCCACCTTGCGCCGCTCGCGCATCTTGCTCGTTCCACCGGAGGTGCGCGCCGCGTTTCATGTGCTTGCCCTGCCGCCCGACGCCCCCGCAAGTGCCGTGCGCGCAGCCTTTCGCCACCTTGCCAAGACCACCCATCCCGATGTCGGTGGCACCCAAAACGCGATGATCGCGCTCAATGCCGCCTACGCCACCGCTCTCGCCTGGGCCGAGCGTTCTCAGGCGACCGACAATGTGCAGACGAGTGCCCATACACAGGAGTCGTGACCGCGATGGCGCATGAGAAGCAACTTGCTCCCCTACCAAGGACATTCTTAACTGACGAAGAGCGTGGCGCCATCCAGCGACTGGCCGGGCTATGCAATGCATACGAAGGGCTTGACCTCAAGCTCGCGCTTGAGCCTCCGCCCGATGCTTCGTTGGAAAAGCCAGGAGCCTTTCTCTATTACGCGAACGATGGCGATCTCGTCGGCTTCTGTTCGCTCGACGGCTCTCATGAGGTAGAGGTGTGTGGGATGGTGCACCCGCACCATCGCCGTCATGGCATCGGCGCGGATTTGCTCATTGCCGCGCAGAACGCCTGTATGGCCCGTAGTGCCACGCGTATCTTGCTGATCTGTGAGGACGCCTCG
Source organism: Ktedonobacterales bacterium (assembly GCA_036383155.1). GTDB lineage: Bacteria > Chloroflexota > Ktedonobacteria > Ktedonobacterales > JADMIN01 > DASVOW01. The sequence goes on along the minus strand of DASVOW010000265.1, from coordinate 1,540 downwards.
CAGTCAGGTCGCGCCTTTGTCGCGGCGCATCAAGGGCAACGGCGCTTTGGCGAGCATCGCATGGTGTTAGCCGATTCCGCCAAGTTGCGCGATATCGCCCTGCACGACGACGGGCTTGCGCTACATCAGGTCACAGCCGACGATCCGGCGGCGGTTGATACATTCGTGTGGGTGCGCGCCGCAGTCTTTGGTGAGGAACTTGATGATGCGCGTCAACGCGTTTCCGAGGGCTTACCGAGCACAAACGAGCGCTACTACATTGCGCTCTTGGATGACAAGCCCGTTGGCTGCCTTAAGTTGGTCTATGAAGGCGCAGCCGTCGGCATCTATGCTTTCGGTGTGCTGCCTGAGCGCCGCCGGCAGGGTATTGGCAAGCGTGTGCTGGCTCGCGCAGTAGCTATCGCCGAGGATCAGAGCCGCCAGCGCATCTGGCTGGAGGTCGAGGAGGAGAATGTGCCCGCGCTGGCGCTCTATCATTCCTGCGGTTTCCAAGAGACAACCATCTACGGCTACTTTGAGCTTCCATTTATTGAGAACGGCACAGAGGTGTAGGCGTCATCTGCGGTCGCATGTGCGACAGACACGGCGCATGTGCGTTATTTGCGTGATCCGGCGCTCATCTCCTACGCTCTCGATAGAGCGATGTCTGCGCTTCGATAGACCATCCGAACGTCAACTATAGAACGAGGCTCCCTGCTTGAAATCCGGCGCTATTCTTGAAGCTACCGCGCATCGCGCCTGGCCGGTGCCCACCGCACCATGGGTGATGGCTCAGGTGTGGCACGAGCTCCTCTTCGCCCACTGGCCCATTCCTGCCGAGGCGCTGCGATCCACGCTGCCCCCTGGCCTGACGCTCGATACCTACGATGGGCAGGCCTGGCTCGGCATCGTCCCATTCCGAATGAGTCATGTCCACCCGCGAGGCGTGCCCTCGCTTCCCTGGATCTCAGCATTCCCTGAGCTGAATGTCCGCACCTACGTGGTGGCGCAGGACCGCCCCGGCGTCTATTTCTTCAGCCTCGACGCGGCAAACCCCGTTGCCGTCGCCGTCGCGCGCAGGTTCTTCTATCTGCCCTACCTCAACGCCTCGATGCGCTGCGTGCGCACTGGTGATACCGTCGCTTATACCAGCCGCCGTACGCATCGCCGCGCCACCCCCGCTGAGTTCATCGGCACATACCGTCCCACTGGCCCGGTGTTCCTCTCGCGCCCCGGTAGCCTCGAACACTGGCTGACCGAGCGCTACTGCCTCTATACCGCGCATCGTGGCACCCTCTACCGTGGCGACATCCACCACGCTCCCTGGCCCCTGCAGCCCGCCGAAGCCGAGCTTACTCACAACACCATGGCGCGCTCGCACGGCATCGAGCTGCCCCAGACTGCTCCGCTCCTGCACTATTCGCATCTGCAGGAGGTCGTCGTGTGGCCGCTTCATTCCGTGTCGCCGGCAATGTAGATGATGCTCGCTTGCCTGCAGCGAGATGCGCTCCAGCATGATGATAGGGCGTGCGTATTGCGCTCAGCCGTTGGTTGCGTTACC
>DASVOW010000264.1:0-4434 GCA_036383155.1 Ktedonobacterales bacterium | reverse complement strand
GCACACCTGCCGCTACCCTGTCCTCGCAGCGCACATGCTCCACCAGCAGCAGCGTCCCGTCCGGCTTGAGCGTCCTGTACACCTCACCCAGCGCCCGCCCCGGATCATCCACCGAGCAGAAGACCAGCGTCGCCAGCGCGCTATCAAACAGGCCATCAGGAAACGGCAGCGCCTCTGCCGGCGCCTGCGTCACCCTCACCCGCACCGCTGCGGCATCAGCGCGCGACCGGGCGTAGCGAAGCATGTACGCGTTCGGCTCCGTCGCCTCCACCCGCTCCACCCGCTCTGGATCGTAGAGCGCGAAGTTGAGCCCGTTCCCCGCGCCAACCTCCAGCACCACGCCGCGCGCCTGGCTGGCGATCTCCGCGCGTAGCGGATCCATCAGCGGCCGCAGTCCGCGCGAGATCACACGCTCCCACAGCGACGCGAAGAGGCGATGATCGTGCGCGCCCGCCGCTGCAATGTTTGGCTGTTTCGATGCGCTGCCACCCATAACCCTGCCGTATCCTCCGCACTCCCGCGTACGCCTCAACCTCTGCACGCATTATGTCCGTTCCATCTCCAGCACAGCAAGACAGCCTCCGTTGGCCCACGAAGCCCTGTATATGGGAACACAGACTGTGAATCGTCACCCACCAAATGCCCCTCGCGCCTAATCCCAGTCCGCGTAGGCGGACTTCGCGGTGCGCAGCGCCCTTAGGCGCGGTTTCAACCGCCGGCTCTCAACCGCCGGCCTACGGATACCCTACCAATCGGCACAACCCGCGCCCGCTCCTCAACCGCCGGCCCCCAAGCGCCCGCCCTCTGGCGCCACCCCCTAGCGGCTACGCTCCCCTCTGGAGTACGATAGGCAGGCAATGCTAATGGCTAATGCGTCCCTCACATCCAGGAGGTAGATCCCATGCCGCTCGACCCATCTCTCGTCGGTCGCGAGATGCAGCCCTTGACCGGCCTCGTCACCGCCGATGATATCCGCCACTTCGCCGGCGCCATCGGCGACACCAATCCCATCTTCCACGATCCAGCCGCCGCCGAGCTAGCGGGCTTCAGTGGCTTACCCGCCACGCCAACCTTCGTCACCCGCTTCCATATCAGCTTCGACGAAGCCGGCCTCGACCCTGAACATTCCCAGGTGCTCCACGCCGAGCAGGAATATGAATACGAACGCCCGCTCTACGCTGCCGACACCTTCACTGGGCGCTATCGCGTCGCCAGCATTCGTCAGTCAGGCCGCACCGGCGGCATGGCGATCATGGGCATCGAGTTACAGGGCGACGTAGCGGGCGAGCGTGTCGTCACCGGGCGCTCGACCCTCATCGTGCGTGATGCCCCAGCGCAAGGCGCCGCTGCCGGGGCCGCCGCGAGCGCGAGCAAACCCGCCAAACCAACCCAGGAGCCGGACGGCAAGGCTATCCCTTCACTGACGAAACACATCACACAGCAGCAGATCGACGCCTATGCCGATGTCAGCGGCGATCACAACCCCATCCACATCAATCCCGAGGCTGCCCGCGCCGTCGGACTGGATGGCACCATCGCCCATGGCATGCTCAGCATGGCGTTCCTCGGCCAGATGCTCACCGATTGGCTCTCAGAGCAGGGCGCCTCCAGTGGTTGGGTACGGCGGCTGCGCGCTCGCTTCCAGGCGATGGTGCGCCCCGGCGACACGCTCACCTGCCACGGCGTATTGGGTGAGCTAGGCGAGCAAGGGCAGCGTATCGAAGTCTGGATCGATAACCAGCACAGCGAGCGCATCATTACCGGCGACGCCGATGTCGTCCTCGCCTCGTAACAGCCCATAACCATCGGCACATCAACCGCCATCGCCTTCTTCTCCCGACGGTAGACAGCAGCACACGATGGAGGCTCGCTCATTTATGGCAGATTCGGCAGACAAAGCACATGTGACCATATCCCCGCAGGCACGAGCCGTGAGCGCCGACCCGCGCGCCATCACCATCGACGGGCAACGCACACTCCTGCTGAGCGGCGCGATCCACTACCCGCGCAGCACGCCCGCCATGTGGCCCCTGCTGCTGGAGCGCAGCCGCGACGCCGGCCTGAACACCATCGAGACCTATGTCTTCTGGAATCTGCACGAGCGGCAGCGCGGCGTCTACGACTTCTCCGACCGCCTCGACCTGCTGCGCTTCTGCCAGCTTGTGCAGGATCACGGGCTCAACATGATCCTGCGCATCGGCCCCTATATCTGCGCCGAGACGAACTATGGCGGCTTCCCATCATGGCTGCGCGACGTGCCTGGCCTCCGCATGCGCACGGAGAATGAGCCATTCCAGCGCGAGATGGAGCGCTGGGTGCGCTTCCTCGCTGACTACACCCGCCCGATGCTCGCCACCAATGGCGGCCCGATTATCCTCGTCCAGTTGGAGAACGAATACAATCTCGTCGCGCGCACCTACGGCCAGGCGGGCCAGCGCTACCTCCAGTGGACCGCCGATCTGGCGAGCAATCTCGGCCTGAACGTGCCGCTCATCATGTGTGTCGGCGCGGCGGAAGACGCCATCGAGACCATCAATGGCTTCTACGGCCATAAAGCCATTCACGAGCTTGCCTCCAGACGCCCCCAGCAGCCCCTGATCTGGACGGAGAACTGGCCAGGCTGGTACGACGTCTACGGTGTGCCGCACCATACCCGCGCGCCGGAGAACGTAGCATACGCTGTGGCGCGCTTCGTCGCCGAGGGTGGGGCAGGCGTGAACTACTACATGTGGCACGGCGGCACGAACTTTGGCCGTGAGAGCATGTACCTGCAGACGACCAGCTATGACTTCAACGCCCCGCTCGACGAATACGGCCTGCCAACCACAAAATCACGCCACCTCGCGCGCCTGCACCGCCTTCTCTCAGAACACGCCGAATTGCTCCTCACCCACCAACCCCAGGCGCACCCATTGGGCGACGAGCAGCACGCCTACACCTATGCCGACTATGGCGACGGCGCGGCATCGCTCACGTTCCTCTGCAACGACGACGCCCAAACCGCCGCCACCATACCATGGGACGGGCGCTCCTACTCGCTGCCGCCCCGCGCCGTGCTGCTTGTGCGCGACGGTGACGTACTCTTCGACTCCACGCGCATAGACCCCGCGGACCACATCTCGCGCTCCATGCACCCCAACGCGGCCACCCTCACGCCATTCGCCGCCTGGGAGGAACCCCTGCCCGCCGCGTGGCCTGCGGCGCTGGCGGAGTTTGTGCCGCCCGTAGAGCGCTCCCAGCCGGTCGAGCAGCTCGCACTTACCCATGACTCCACCGACTACTGCTGGTACACCGCGAAGCTCACCGTCCCTTCAGCGAACGCTGACGCCACCTCAGGCACATTGACGATGCGCGGCATGGCGGATGTCGTGCATGTCTTTGTCGATGGGCAGCTCAAGGCGACCTCGCAGACGCCAATCGAGGCGCGCGGACCGCTCGACGGCCCGCACTTCACCCAGTCGTTCGCGCTCGACCTGCCACCCGGCGAACACGATCTCGCGCTGCTCTGCTGCGCGCTCGGCCTGATCAAGGGTGATTGGATGCTGGGCAATACGAACATGGCCGAGGAGCGCAAAGGCATCTGGGGCGACGTCTCGTGGAATGGCACGCCCCTGCCCGGCCCCTGGACACTGCGGCCCGGACTCGCCGGCGAGCATATGGCCCTCTACGGCGCTGGCGGCGCGCTGGCCCCGTGGGCAAGTGGAGAGGATGCGCAGGCCAAGCGCGGTCGCCCGCTGACATGGTGGCGCGCCGCCTTCAAGCGTCCCCAGGGCCTGAGCGATGAAAGCGGCCTTGCGCTCGATATGAGCGGAATGAACAAAGGCATCGCCTGGCTCAACGGCCGCTGCATCGGGCGCTACTGGCTCACACCCGCCACCGGCCAGACCGATAGCTGGCTCGCGGACCCGGTCCATGATGACCGCGCGGGCGAGCCAACGCAGCGCTACTACCACCTGCCGCTGGAGTGGCTGCGCGACGACAACGTGCTCGTCCTCTTCGAGGAGCTCGGCGGCGACTCCGCATCCATGCGCCTCTGCTCCTGGTCCTGAGTGCCCGACCTCATACCAAAAAAGAGTGGATTGAATGGATGCTCCGGCTTCCACCTCATGCTGCTGTCTCCCTGGGCACATCCGCACGGTCGCTGCATGCCAGTGATCGACGGGCTACCATGGCCAAACCTCATCGAGGACGGTGCAGACCTTGGTAGTAGTATCGAGTCCATGCGTCTTGCTCGACTGCAGAGCTTGCCACATCCTGGGACCCGGCATGCACAATGCCCATATGCTGCAGCAAGTCGAGCAGCGCCGCTTCTGTCCAACCCACCGCACGCCCATCCACACGTAGATCATCTGTAGCGATCATAAAGGATCACGTAGGCAGCTTTCCCTGCTCTGGGCGCAGCAGCAACGGCACGGTCCTGTCCGCGAGTTGGAA
>DASVOW010000263.1:0-4132 GCA_036383155.1 Ktedonobacterales bacterium | reverse complement strand
GGTGGTGATGTGCCGGTGACCGCGAGCGAGATTGCGGCGGCGCAGGAGCGGACGAAGGCGCTGTGCTTCCAGGTGCAGCGGGCGGTGTGGACGAGCGGGATCACACTGCGTGAGGTGACGGTGCTCGTCCGTGGGCCAACGTTCGGTGACTACGGCGATCAGTATGTGGATGGCTATGGCACGGCAGTACTTGAGGAAGCCACCGCGAAAACACTCGCATGGGCTACGCTGAACGCGGATGGCGCCTGGGAGCGATACGATCGCGTGTGGCTGCGCCCAAACTATAAGCCAAACTGGCACTACGGCGCGCCGCCTGCCGCCACGCCTACCTCGACGGCTGGAAGCGCTGGCTAAGGGCGGCTAGCGAGGCTCGATGGGCTGACCGTACTGATCGTACTCCAGATAGGCGACATCGCGTACGTAGGGATGCTCGCGCAGGCGCTCGCCAATCTCGGCCTCCATCCCCGGCGTTACCAATGTAAGGAAGCCGTGCTTGCGGGGGATCAGGCGGATCGGGCGCGCATGGCTGGCACTGAGCAATGCCTGCGCCTGCCCGACGGTGACTCCCTGGCGGAAGAAAATGGCGATGCGGCCTGGGCCAAGCAATGGAGCCTGCTGGCGCGCGGTGGGGCCTTCGATGCGTTCCACGATGGCCTGTGCCGCGTGCTCGGCCTGATTGTGGAGGCGCTTGAGTGTTGGCGAAGCGGCGGCCTGGGCGCGCTCGGTGATGTCGCGGGCAGTGGCTGTCAGCCGGCCGAACGCATCGCCGAGACGCGAAGCAGCAGTCGGCTCGTAGGCAGGGATGGGATGCACGCCGCTGGCTCGCGCCTCACGCTGGTAGTTGAGGGCATTCTGCAGGTTTGGCAGCAGATCGCCCCACCACTGGCGGACGGCGGTAGCGACGGATGGGGGCTCGTTCGGCGCGCGCTCGCCACCCTCGTGAGCCAGGCGCTGTTGTCGCAAGTTCTGGAAACGCTCCATACGTGGATCGGGAAGGGCCGAGCGCGGGACGCCTAGCGGCGGAGTGCCAGGTACGGGGCGACCTGTCGGGGTGGCGAGGCGCGGCTGACCGACAAGCGGGCTCGCCGGGCGGCTACCGACCGATGGGCGTTGTGTTTGCCGACCTCCGGGCATAGCTGGCGGATTGGGTTGTTGTGGCGGCAGCGGCTGGCGCTGAGGCTCTGGTGTGCGTGGTCTGGTGGGTGGAGGCGGCGTAGGACGCGCCGGCCACGCCTGGTTTTCTCCCGTCTCCAGGTAAGCAGGACGCGGTTGGGACTGCGGCATGGGGCGTGGAGCAAGATACACAGTGGGCTGATCCGCGGCTGCCCACTCATCTACCTCGTCGTCGATCTCGTCGGGTATGGCAGCGGGGAGCTGCGGTGCGGGCGGCGGGGGAGGCACGGTCTCGCCACGCGCACGCCCGGTGGGGGGCGTGAAGGCACTGGCGAGCGTGTTCTTACGGGGGCGCGGCTCAATGGCAGGACGGACGATAGTGGCGTCGGGATCGGGGCGCACGGCAGGGCGCAAGAGCGTCGCATCGGCATCCTGGTGGACGGCGGTGGCGTCGGGGTGCTGAGGCGTGGGTGTGGCCACTGCAGCGCCAGGCGCACGCTCGGGCGTGTCTGCTGTGGGCATCTCGGTGGCATCGGGTGTATCAGAAACGTCAGCCGTAGCGGCCATGTCCACAGCCGGGAGGGGACGTGTCTCGCGGGAGGGCTCCTCCTGAGTGTGGGCGAGCTCGTTTCCGTCCAACGATTCCTCTGATGGGAGGTTTGCCATCTCGGGTGCGTTCGTGGGCGTCTTTGGCTGAGTCGTCATCCTGGTCACCTCTCGTCTCTATGCGTACATCATGGATGGTATGCGGAATGTGCCTGTGGTTGTCGTGGTCGCCCAACCGTTGACCGAGCAAGCGTGGTATGTCAAGCCACATTGCCTTCGGTCGTTGTCGGGGCCTCAGCTGTGCAGAGCCGAAGCAAGGACGAGACGGAGCTTTGAAGCTCTGCCGGATGCCAACTCTCCAGGCTCATATGATGGCAGTCGTTCTTCTTACGATACAGGATACTCCGACGGCAACCTGGCCCGCATGGTGATCGTACCGGCGAATGAGGCGTGACGCGGGATATAGAGCGGGTTTGGCCCGATCTTGCGAGCGGTGGAGTGTGGGAAGAATATCCTAGCGAGGGATGACGTATTGACTATGCGTCAACGGGCTTACACAGATACTCATCGAGGAGTTGGGTTGAGCGGCGGGTGATGTCAGGACGGAGGGCATAGAAGGTCATGCGGTCGCGGTCGTAGAGTGTGACCAGTCCGGCGGCGCGAAGGCAGACCATATGATGCTTGGTGGTGGCTTTGGTCAGACCGAGCTGTTCGGCGAGCTCGGTGAGGTACATCTCGCGCTCGGAGAGTAAGCGCAGGATGCGAAGGCGAGTCTTGTCGCCGAGGGCCTCAAAGAAATCGAGGATCTCCTCGCCGGGGGCGCGTGGATCTGTGCGTTGCGTGTCAGGCGCGAGGACGCCGGCCTCTATGGGCGTGCAGAAGGTGAGCGTATCACGCCAGAAATGGTAATAGACGGCAGGACGGCAGAAGTAGCTCGGCGCGAAGATGATGCGCCGTAAGGTGGCAGGACGCTGCCACTCGACACCGTGCATGCACATTTTCACAAAGCGATCTATGGGCATTTCGGCGCGCTGGCGTTCGAGTACCGCGGCCTCACGTCGTAACAACGGTGCAATGCGGGGAGCTTCTTGAGCGAAGACAGCTTCATCCCAAGCACGGAGAGCGGCGAGCAACTCAGCGCGCGCCTGCTCCGGCTGGTGCAGGACAGCGGCAACAGTGGGGCGGAGGTCTTCGGGGTAACGATCGAGAAGCTGTACTGTGGGGGAAGACAGGCTGTGTGAGGTGGCTTCGTCGGCGGGGTGCTGGTGTTCTGCGAGGGCGGCCAGTAAGAGGTCGCGCCAGTTGTCACCGAGGCCCTTCTGGTCGAGCAACACTTCCGCAATTTGCTCGACGGGAAGAGCCGCGATCCACTGGAGAAAGTGCTGAGTGTCGCGCGGCTCAGGGCATTGGGAGACGAGCGAGATGAGTGTACCATGGAGTGATCCGGGACGCCCGTTACCCAGGTAGCGACCCAGGACATCGAGCGTACCGGGAGAGTGCCTGTTGACTCGTGTGCGCGCCGAGTCGATCCACTCGCGGCCTATGGCAAAGTCGGCATAGTCATAGTCGGGTGATGCGAGTGCGACGTGCATACTGAGCAGAAAATCATAGGTAGCGCAGGCGAGGACTTCCACGTCGGGAGCGCGGCCACGCCGCAGATCGACCGCGCGCGGCGGTTGCGTTGTTTGCTGGGTTGCGGGTCGCGCATCTATGCCAGTATCCACATTGCTCCCTGCTTCCTCTTCTCCTCATTCACACAATGTATGGACCCACGGTGCTGCGACTCTGTCCGCACATGCCCTCTTGAGGCAGATGCGATGAACGTTCAATTATTGTCTCCCATAATAGCCTGTGTGACGCCTTCTGTCGAGGGTGATTCGTACAGGCCACCGGAGTAAGGTCGGCAGGGATGTTTTGTGCGCAATGCAGAAATCTGATCAGAAGTGGATCAGGGCGCTCGTTTTTGCCACTATTTGGCGGCGTTTGGAGCATGGCGGGGGCTATAATAGGCTGGATTGCTCGCGTGCCAGCGGTGACGCGTTGCGCTAGCGGTTGACGCCTGGGAAGGTTCCAATGCCTTGCTATGTACATACGATGATCTGCGCTTTGTAAAGGAGCGGCAATTATGAACTATGAGATACGGCCCGTCACACTCGACGAGTTCAAGACGTATGGACGTGCGGCGGGGACGGCGTTTAGCGAGCAGCCGAGTGATGATGACTTCGACGGATGGAGGCTGACGTTCGAGCCGGAGCGGAGCCTGGCGGCTTTCGACGAGGGGGAAATTGTCGGCACGGCGGGAGCATTCACGTTCGATCTGACGCTGCCCGGCTTGACGACGATTCCAGTAGCGGGAGTGACGGCTGTGGGCGTGTTGCCGACACACAGGCGGCGGGGCATCCTGACGGCAATGATGCGGCGCCAGCTCGACGACGTGCGGGCGCGCGGCGAGGCGGTTGCCGTGCTTATGGCG
>DASVOW010000262.1:0-1611 GCA_036383155.1 Ktedonobacterales bacterium | reverse complement strand
GCCTCGCCACGAAAGCTGGCAGCCGCCCGCCAGACAGCCAGAAACGTATCTTGCAGCACCTCTTCCACGAGACAAGCGTCCCCCTGCAAGTAGTGCCAGAGATAGCGATACAGCGCCGGGCGAAATTGCACGTACAATTCGCCCAACGCGTGGTGATCGCCATGCGCGATACGGGTGATGCAAGCCGCATCGTCTGAGTCCATGACAACCTCATCTAGCGAAGAAGCACATGACCGGTCGTGTTTTCTTGCCTACTACAACAGTGGAGGGGTAAAGCCAAAAAGGATCATTTCCGCACGCAACTCACTTGAAGCGCACATCACGGCAAGCCAATATCGTCAAGCATCGTCCCCAATCCCCATTGGGCCGAGTACTTACGGACGCTTGCATAGCCGCATTCTAGCTGCGCCAAAGACCACCAGACCCACCTTAGTCGCGTATGCACCATGGACTATTCGGCAATGGACTATAATGAACGAACGACCGGCAACCCGTAGACAAGGAGATGTGTGGCAGATGCGCGCAGAGCTACTCATGCCACAGCGCACCCTCCACCGCGCCGCGCAGTCCGCCCTCTTCACCTACCTCGTCCCCGAAGCGCTTGCCGCCCGCATCCTCCCCGGCCACCTCGTCGCCGCGCCCTTCGGCGAGCGCCTCCTCCCCGCCATCGTCTGGTCGCTCGACGCCAGCGACGACGCGACCGCGTCCGGCCCGGATAATTCCTCTCCCGCCGAGCCTGCCCAGCCGCTACGCCCCATCGTCGGCATCCTTCTCGACGAGCCGCTGCTCCATCCCACCCAGCGCGCCCTCGCCGAATGGCTCGCCGACCACTACGCCGCGCCGCTCGCGGCTACCGCTCGCCTCATGCTGCCCCCCGGCCTTCTGAGCGGACTGCGCACCGTCCTGCGCCTCCGCGAAACGCCAACTGATACACATGCAACAAACACATCGCCAGTAGACACCCTGCCAGCAACTCCCACTGCCACTGCCACTGCTGCCCTCGACGACGACGGCGTAGTCCTCGGCATGCTCCGCACACGCGGCTCTCTCGACCGCCGCCAAATCGAATCTGTGCTGGGTCGTAGCCGTGCCCTCGCGTCCATCCGCCGCCTCATCGCCGAGCGTCACGTTGTCCTCGCCGTCGAGTTGAGCGAAGCCACCTTCGCCAGCCGTCGCGAGCGCCGCGTCCATGCCGTCGCCTCACCCACATCCCTCGATGCCTGGCGCACTCACGCCCGCGCCACGCTCGACACCCTCCCCGCCCTGCCCACCACAGGCAAGCGCCGCCCTGCCTGGCGCCGTCTCGAAAAAGGCGAGCGCCAGGCTGAGCGCCTTCTGCGCCAGCTCGCCGTACTCGACGTGCTCGCCCACCCCTCCGATCCTTCCAGCGCTACCATCCTATCGCCTCACAGCACCCACTCTACATCAGACACTTCCGACGAACTCGATAACGACCCCGCAAGCCACTCCGTCCTGCCACACGGCCCCTTCCCTCCAAGGGAAGGGGACAGGGCGTTAGGTCCATCCTGGCGCCTCGAAGAGCTCATGCGCCTCACCCGCGTCACCCGGACTGCCCTCGGCGAGCTTGAGCATGCCGGTCTGATCGCCATA
>DASVOW010000261.1:0-5724 GCA_036383155.1 Ktedonobacterales bacterium | reverse complement strand
CACGACCGTATCGCCTAGAGCGAGCTGTACCTCCGTGTGAGGTGTTCGCAATGTGCAGGTGTCACTCAGCAGCGTAATAATCTGGCAGCTTGAAGAGTGGGTGCTGCCTGGCACGTCGCCATTGAAACGCCATTCTTCCTCGACGAAGTAACGGCAGGCGGCCAGGGCAGTGCACGTGCCGTCAATGTGTTCAACGCTCAACATGACGGGCTGTACCCGTTCTACTGGAGGCGGCGAGTAGCGCATCACGTCCAGTCCGCGCTCCACGTGCAGCTCACGCGGTTTCCCATTCGACTGGAGACGCCCATAGTCGTAGAGGCGATAGGTTACGTCAGAGTATTCCTGCAACTCATACAGCACGATGCCGTCACAGATGGCATGCACGGTTCCCGCCGGCACAAGGATTACATCCCCCTCGTGCGCCTCAAACGTATTCAGAAGGTCCTCTAGCCGCGTCTCTTCAATGGCTGTGCGCACCTCCTCGCGCGTCGTCTCGCGCCGCAGACCATAGACCAACTGCGCCCCAGGTGCAGCATGCAGGATATACCATACCTCAGTCTTACCGAGTTTGCCTCCCTCATGTTTGGCGGCGTACTCATCATTGGGATGCACCTGCACCGACAGCGGCTGCTGAGCATCTAAGAATTTGGTGAGTAGAGGGAAGCGTTTACCGAAGACTTGCACCGCACGCCAGCCAATGAGCTCCTCGCCGAATTGAGATGTCAGGTCGCCGAGCGCCTGCCCAGCGTAGGGAGCATTGCGAGCGATACTGTCAAGCGCCGTTTCCCACGATTCTCCGATGAGCTTGCCATCAGGGAGCTGTTTGCCCGCTTGCGTCGCCAAGTGACGTCCACCCCAGATCGTCTCGTGCAAGCTGCTGCGCAGCATGATTGGTCCCATCGTCTCGCCAGAAGTCCTATATTCAGCCATCCCATCGCCTCATCATCAAGAGTGTTTGGTGCGCCGCTCTGAAGGTGCAAGAAGCCGCGACATGAGACTAGTATCTCATGTCGCGGCAAGTATCCCATACTGTAGTCCTGGATGGCATCGCGCGTTCGGATAATTAAGGACAGTCTGCGTACCGTGCGATAATTGGCGGTGACACAACTGACCCGCAGGCGTATGATCGCCTGCGGGTCAGTTGTGTAGGGGTATTCGAGTTTCCAGCTGTATTTAGCCGGTTGCCCAAGCGACTGGCAGGCTGGTTACCAGGAATCGGTGTCCGCGCCGTCCAGCCTAGATGCGAGTCAGCAGCGCGACTGCCCGTAGGATTGATTCGCGCGCCTCTTCTGGTGGCTTGTCGACCAGTGTCTCAGTGATGTGACACTTCAGCACCTCAGCGGCGACTTTGTCCATGCCGGCACGCGCTGCAAAGATCTGCGTCACCACATCCTCGCAGGATTTCCCCTCGTCCAACATGCGAATGATGCCGCGGATCTGGCCCTCGATGCGCCGGAGGCGCATCTGCACATCAGATGGTGCCTTCTCGGCTACCGCAGTCTTGGGCTGCGCCTCTTGAGGCACAAAGTGCTGCGCGCTCACGCTCTGTATCACTCCATGCCCTAGACGGTCGCCGAGAGGGCGGCCTCGATATGGCGCCGCAGCATGTCGCGCGACTCCAGGCCGACGATGCGATCGATCTCGCGGCCACCTCTAAAGAAGAGCAGCGTCGGGATGCCCTGGATGCCCAGGCGTCCTGCCGTCATCTGATTCTCGTCGGTGTTGAGCTTGGCGAACGTCATCTTGTCGCCATACTCGTTGGCGAACTCCTCATAGATCGGCGCCATCATCAAACATGGGCGGCACCATGGCGCCCAGAAATCGACCACGACCGGCTTCTCAGACTTCAGCACCACGTCGCCAAAATTCTGATCCGTTACCTGCTTCAAATTCTCTGCCATATTGCTCCTCCAGGGCTTCGTTCGGCCTGTCGGCACGCTTTTGCTACCCTACCGGGGTACCGTATATAGAGTAGCACTACAGGGCACTCCACGTCAAGTAACGAGTGAGCGGCAAGCGCCTTGTTGGGCTGCCTTCTGTTATTATCACTCTCTTGCTTGGTCGTAACGGAAGATGCTAGAATTGTGGATAGGATCTCTATTGATGCAGGGTTTTCGCGCAAGAATCGTTCCGCGCGATCCGAGCGCATTCCAAACCTTGCCTGTTGCAAATCGCCGTGAGCAAGGCAGCATCGTTCTGCAGTTCCTGGCTTTGCCTGTACGCGAGGGGCTTATCTATGTCGCTATTGGATGGCACGGTCTATATGGACCACGCCGCGACAACGCCGACACATCCTGCTGTGATCGAGCGTATGTTGCCCTACTTCGGTGAATTGTTTGGCAATCCTAGCAGTGTCTACACGCTTGGTCGACGCAGTATGGAGGCGCTTGATGCCGCACACGAGTTGGTGGCCAAGCTGCTGAACTGTCGTCCTACAGAGATAGTCTTCACTGGTGGCGGCTCGGAAGCGGACAATCTTGCCATTAGGGGTATCGCCTATGCCGCACGTCGTCGCGGAAATCACATCATCACCACGGCCATCGAGCATCATGCCGTGCTGCATACCTGCCAACAACTTGAACGCGAAGGCTACACCGTTACCTATCTCCCTGTAGACAATGCAGGACGGGTAGATCCGGCTGCCGTCGAATCCGCAATCACCGATCAGACTGCGCTCGTAACCATGATGTACGCCAACAATGAGGTCGGCACGATCCAGCCCGTCGCCGAGATTGGGCGTATTTGTCGCGCACACCGCGTGCCATTCCACACGGACGCCGTCCAAGCCGGTGGGCTGCTCAACATAGATGTGCAGTCGCTTCAAGTGGATATGCTGTCACTTTCGGCGCATAAGTTCTACGGTCCCAAAGGTGTCGGTGTGCTCTACATTCGCCAGGGGACGCGCCTGCAGCCGCAGATCCTCGGCGGCTCACAGGAGCGCAACCGCCGAGCCGGCACGGAGAACGTGCCGGGTGTCGTCGGTGCTGCCGAGGCGCTACGCTTGGCCCAGACTGAGCGTCCGACGGAGGTCCCTCGACTTGCTGCCCTGCGTGACCGGGTGATCGAAGGAGTGTTGAGTCTCCCTGACACGCGCCTCACCGGCCACTGTATCGAGCGGTTACCCAACAGTGCGAGCTTTGCCATCGCTGGCGTTGAGGGTGAGTCGCTCTTGCTTAATCTCGACCTGATCGGCGTCGCGGCGTCAAGCGGTAGTGCTTGCTCTTCAGGGTCGGTGGAGCCTTCCCACGTGCTGACTGCGATGGGGCTCTCCGCACAGGATGCTCGCGGACACCTGCGCCTAACGCTGGGGCATAGCACCACCGACACAGATATAGATTACGTGCTGGAGCATCTTCCACAGATCGTCGCGCGTTTGCGTGCCATGTCTACTCGTCCGGCACTCGTCTCGTAGTGTCTTGTAGCCGTGTTTCCCGCGACGTATCGGCATCTGGAAGACTCAGAAGCGAGGATGACATGACACTACAGAACAAAGTGGCGGTTGTCACAGGCGGCTCACTCGGCATCGGCGCAGGCATTGTGCGTCGTCTAGCTCGTGATGGAGCCAGAGTCGTTCTGGATTACCATACTCATCGCGCTGCCGCGGATGCTATCGCCCTGGAGATCGAAGCACGTGGTGGCAAGGTCTTAGTTGTCCAGGCGGATGTGTCATGTGTTTCCGGCATGCAATATCTCATCGACGAGACCGTCAAGGTGTTTGGACGACTCGACATTCTGGTGAACAACGCCGGCATCGAGGAGCTGAGTCCATTTGTCGATGTTTCTGAAGAGTCTTTTGACCGCCAGATAGCCGTCGATTTGAAGGGTCCATATTTTGCTGCCCAGGCTGCCACTCGCCAAATGATTGCTCAAGGCGGCGGTGGCTGTATCATCAATATCTCCTCGGTCCACGAGGAGGTGCCGATGGTGGGTAATGCTGTCTACTGCGCCGCCAAAGGTGGATTGCGGATGCTCACCCGCACGCTGGCGCCCGAATTGGCGCAGCACAATATTCGTATCGTCAACGTTGGACCCGGCGCTGTCGCCACGCCGATAAACAAGGCCACGCTTGATGACCCCCAGAAACGTGCCGCGCTGCTGAGTGAGATTCCGCTCCATCGTCTTGCCCAGCCGGAGGACGTGGCGAATGCTGTCGCCTGGCTGGCCTCGGATGAAGCATCCTACATTACCGGGACGACGCTCTTCGTAGACGGGGGCTTGATGGTCAATGCTGGCAGCCTCTGAGGAGGTTAAGCCAATCAGTTAGAACGATGTACCGAGGGCACTCATCTTGCTGTTGAGGTGAGTACCTGAGTACATGATTTCTATGCGAGATGTTCGGATAGAGCGTTACTCCCTGATGTAATCAGCAGGTGAGGAGAGATGGATACTCCGACGGATGTTCCGAACAGTACGGATGTTTCGAACAGTACGGATGTTTCGAACAGTAGAGTCGAGCCACTAGGCGCGCCACCATCTCAAAGGCACGTGACTGTGACCATTACAGCACGCACACTTTGGCTGGCGGCAGCGATCACCGTCACACTCCTGGCGCTCTGGCTGCTCATCTCCCATGCGATGGACTCGCTGGTACTTCTCTTCATTGCCATCGTTATTGGCGAGGCGATTCGCCCGCTTGTCGCCCATATAGAACGATGGCGTATTCCACGCCCGTTAGGAGTTGTGCTCGTCTTTCTCGCTGTGCTCGTGGTGTTCGGTGGTTTGATGTGGCTACTGGTCAATCCTTTGGTCTCTCAGCTTGGTACTTTCTCGGCGAACGCTCCTATATATGTGACGCGGCTACAACGATTAGTGACGACATTAAGCCAGGCGCTGCACACGAACTCTCTGGTTGGCCAGGCGATAGATGCGTTATCAAGCAATCTAGCATCCACCTTGCAGCGGACTTTTCCCGCTCTACTGAGCTTGCCGCTCAATTTCATTACCGGAGGTGTAGGCCTTCTGTTCAGTCTAGTTATCGTACTCACGGTGACCGTGTTCTGGCTCATGAGCTCCCACCGGCTGGGAACATTTGTATTGAGTCTGTTTCCCATCTCGTCCCGGCCACAGGTGAAAGATGTAATGGACGAGGTTGGGCGGTCTCTTGGTGGCTATGTTCGCGGTGTGCTCTTCGCGATGTTCCTCATCGGTGTGTTGACTGGCATTGGATTGGCGATACTTGGTGTGCCGTATGCGCTGCCACTCGCCCTTCTTGCTGGCCTTACCGAATTTATACCATACCTGGGCCCGTGGATTAGTGGCACTGTGGCTGTTCTGGTGGCCCTCGTGACTGTGGACCCACTGAAAGCCGTAGAAGTCATTATTTTGTTCGTCGTGGTGCAGCAGGTCGAAGGTAATCTGGTGCAACCCCTCGTGATGAGCAAGGCAGTCAACCTCGATCCGCTATTGGTGTTGATCGCAATCACCATTGGGGTGCAACTGCTGGGAGTCGTTGGAGCGATCCTGGCAGTTCCACTTGTCGCTGCCATGCAGGTGCTGGTCGTGCGCGTCATCGCACCTGCTATTCGCCGCGCTTCCGCCAATTGGGTGCCTGCTCCATCGGTTCCAGACAACCCTGCTCTACCGGCTTCAGACAATGCTGAATAACGCATCCTCGCCAGAGACTGCTTCTGGCAACTCTGGCAACCTTACTAAAAGTTGTTGGCCTACATGCGTCTGGAGCGGGGATCGGTATTAGGCAGCGTTTCACACGTATAGATATGCCCC